>JACKDF010000019.1 GCA_020633655.1 Deferribacteres bacterium | reverse complement strand
CGAAGGGCCCGAATTTGAGCGTGGAATCGGTCGTTTCGACACTTTGACTTTACTCAATGCAGGCATGCTCAACGTCCGGTTTATCCATTTTTCAACAAGCTCGACAGAGCCAAGATTGGGCAGGGGGTATCCCCTGCCCATCGCTAATTATTGGCGATGCATAAATCAGGCAGAGTTGGTTTATTTTAACGAATCCATAAAAAAAGCCACCCCATGCGTTCATGTGTTCGTTGTATTCCTGTAAGTTGACGCTGCGATACCCCCAGTCCAATCCCATGGTTCATGGAAAAAATACGATCTGTTGAAAAACAAAAATATTGACGGAATACCCCGACATCAATCCGCAATTTTTCTTTATCAACAGTATATTCATTTAGTTATTGTCAAATTTTTGACATGTTTAAACGAAATGGGTGGTGTTCCCCGGACCGCCTCGCTATGGAACGAACCTCAGAAGTGCCAATCTTTTATAATTAGGCTAAAAACATCGCACAGGACAGCGTTCGTTATAAATTCCAAAACACTGGATCACATCTATGGTTCAACAACTCGCAAAATTGCTCAAACTTATCCGTGACGGACGTGGACAAATCGTCCTGATGATGCTGTACAATTACATTCCCTGGTGGTTTTTTCGTTATATGAAGTTTTACATCGGGTACGCTGATGAAGCCGGCGAGGCGCTGGATCAGAAGCTTCTCAAACGCATGGCACGAAATTATACTTTCCGCTTCGGAACGATTGAAGATTTGCCTGTAATTCAAACAATGTTTCCGGGAAAAAATATTGAAAATCTGCGCAAAAGATTCGAACGAAATGATGTTTGCGGCCTTGCATTCCATGGTGACTATTGTATCGGGATGACGTGGCTGGGAACTTCACGACTCAATGAAGAATCAAAGGTGAGATGCAGTTTCCGCATCGAAGAGAATTGTGTGTGGGTTTACGATGCCTTTGTCGCCCGTGAACACCGTTCAAAAGGAGTGTATCTGGCTTTGGGCAAGTGGGTAACGATTAATTCAAATTATGATTTATATTATGGTTTTATGGTTGGTCTTAATGCTGCATCCTTAAAGACGCATGCACGCCTGGGTGCGATACTCGTTTATGACATGAAATTTATAAGTCTCTTTGGAATATCACTACACCGTTACAAAAATTTGCTCAATCCAGCCGAACCTGTAAAAAGAATCTGGTCAGGAATTTTCGGAAAACCTGTGGTCATAGGTATCGAGCAACACGATAGCACAAACATGCCATCAAAGCCCGATGAACCGGTAAAAAAGGAAAACGCTGTCTGAATGAAAACAAATCTCTCGACGCAGACTCATGCACCCGGATACGACAAAGAATTTATTCGCTTGTGCAGACATCTCCCCCTTCAGAAACGAAAAATCATTATTCGCGAAGTCGACTATGAAAATTCCTCCGCATGGATGTTTTACATGGGATTGGGTAAAGAAAAAGGGGCGCTGGTTGTGGTCGACCGGTTTACTATTTTTCCATTGTCCCTTGCCCGCGTGTGCAACCATGTCATCGTTTATGGCATGCCCGAGCAGGGCAAAAAACTGCTGGAAATGGTATTGCAGCGTAATGGAGTGGAGAACTGTTCCTGCGTTTCCGATCTCGAATCGATTGCAACCCAGTTCGATCTCATTGTTTTTAAAAACTCGCTGCAGTCCGCCAACGGTACTTCTCTGGAAGAATTGAAGAAATACAGTCATCCCGACACAGAATTCTGGGCGCTTGCCGAGAACGGATTCAATTTTGGCAAGTTCAAAAAATATATTAAGAATTTCTTTGTCGATGTGTCGGATCCCAATGATACACACGAGCATTTGAGTAAAATTTATCCGGGGCACCCGAAAAAAATATTGACCGTGCACGAAGCACAACGCCAGTTTCGTGAATTGGGTGTGAAGCCGAGTGCGTATATCGGTTTTCATCCGTCGATTCACTACACAAAAATTGCCCATCCTGTAAATGGATCCACGCATTCCTTCAAGACAAACGGTACATTAGGGTTTCGTGAAAGGATGCAAATTACGGAACTTGCCATCGGGGCTTCAAAACGCAAATTTATGCAAAGCCTTCTGGGTAATTTGCTGGATTCCCTGCCGGAAACATCGCTTATCGCCGGCAAAATGCTCAACTTTTCTGTTTTAGCCGGTGGCAAAGTTTATGTGCGCGCGAGTTATAAAAATCATGCAAAAAGTGAAGAAGTGATGATCAAATTGCCTTTGAATCGTATTTCAGAAAAAAGATCAAAGGTCAATCAGATGATGCTTGCTTTCCTCAAATCTTCCGAAAACGACCGGTTGCGCAATCGCGTGCCGCTGCCGATTGCGGAGGGCCGGCTGGAAAACCAGCCATTTTTTGTGGAATCCATCGTGCCGGGAGCGCCAATGATAGAAGTATCCGGCTACCGGCAGAAACCGAATCAGATAGCCATGCATGCCTTTCCTTTCTGGCTCGCCATTCAGCGGGATTTTGCAAAATCCGTGGAAGTGGATGAACAAATTTTCGAACGGCTGATCGCAAAACCTGTGAGCAAGTCTTTAAATTTTGCTTTTCAGGATCATCCGGATACAGAACTGGAGACACTTATTTTTGATTATTTACGCAAGCATTTTTTAAACAAAACATTTACACTTTCCATAATGCACGGCGATTTTTCGGCAAAAAACATCATGTTCGATGCGCGGCATGACAGAATTTGCGGTATCATCGATTGGGACATGGCACGATTGGAAGCATTCCCGGTTCTGGATGTTTTTCACTTTTTTCAGCACATCCGTTATGCATCCAAGGGAATGCCTAAAATTCAGGCCATGCATCATTTTATAAAAAATGACAGCTTGTTTAAGAAAATTGTGACAATGTATCAGGATGCCTTTAAATTTAATTTAGAAATTTTAAATCCGCTGCTTATCGTTTATTGGGCTTATCGTCTCAGCGGACGCTTGGGTACATTAAAGTTTCTCGATGACAGCTTCGTCAAACGCAACTGCACAAAACCCCTGGAATTTATCAGAAAAATGATTAGCCAATGAGAACCCGTTCAAACGAAATTTATCTGAAATTATTGGCAGCATTGCATGAACAGGATGTTCGTTACGTGGTTTTGCGTGATAATCCCACTCTGGATGCGCCCATTCGTGATCTCGATATGCTGGTTGATCCGGCTCAAAAAGACCAGTTTGCAGCGTGCGCCCGGGAAAATGGATTTGTGCTCATCAAAGATGGCTATACGAATCCCGGCAAAAAAGTGTGGCTGCATCATTCCGGGGATATTTCGCTCCTGCTTGATGTCCACGAAATGATGGTTTACCGTGGTTTGGAATTTATGGACACGAAGAGCATTTTAAAAAATCGTGTGCAGAAAGAGGGGTATTATGCGCCGGGTAAAGAGGATTTTACGCTTGCCCTGCTTTTTCATAATATCCTCGCGAAAAAAGAAATACAGGCGAAACACCGGGAACTTTTGCAACACGAACTTGGCAACGGCCTCGATACGCGTTATCTCGAGAACAGCACACGTGCCTTTGGATTATTGGAGGTGTACAAGCAGGTTACCTCCAAATTTGAGGATGCCTGCGATAATCCGAAAATTGTCCGCAAACTGAGTAAAAAAGCCAAAAAGCGTTTAAAAAAACGTCCGGCGAATTTTTTCCGTTTGCTGCAAGTGCGGCTGCGGTTTTTAAGTACGTATTTTTTCGGACCCAAACGTGCACAGGTTATCGCCTTTATCGGGCCTGATGGTGCGGGCAAGAGCACGACGATAAAAGCCATTCGGCAGAAACTAAAAGAGACTGGTTTAAACGTGCACGAAGCGTATATGGGGCCCTGGGGCGGCAGTATTTTAAAACTGAGAAAATTATTTTTTCTGTTTAATCCAAATCCCTACCGCTCGGATTACAAAGAATATTACGCTGGAAAACGCAAGGAAAAACCTGGCGCGTTGACAGGCTTGAGCAAGTGGAAACTGAATTTTCGCAGTTTTTTCTATTATTTTATCCTTGTGGTTGAAATGTGGACGCGCTGGTGGTTCCGGGTTTTGCCGGCGCTGCGCCAGGGCCGCGTCGTGCTTGCAGATCGTTATATTTATGATATTTTAACGGGTTACAAGAACCGGCCGATGGATTATCAGATTGAAATACGGGAAAAAATCTGTAAAAAATACCCGCAGCCGGAAATTGGCATTCTTCTGGACAGCGAACCGGAAATCATTTTCTCACGCAAACCGCAACTGACACCGGTACAATTGGCCCATTCGCGGGAAATGTACCACAGGATCGCGAAAGAATACGGTTTCGATCCACTGGATACCAGTGTCTCTGTGGAAAATACATTGGCACAGTTTGAAGAAGTCATAATGCCGAAATTATTAAGATAATGTGAATTCGATATAAGATTTTCAAGTTTTAGATTGCGAGTTATCAAACTGTCATTCCAGTTTCTGCGTTTCTCAGCAGAATACTGGAATCTTTATATATTTACCACGCAGTACAATTTTATCTTATTCTAAAAATGCCTGGTACCTCAAAGGGATGCCGGTATTGCAAAAAACGCAAACCGGCATGAGGACTTTGAGCATTATTTTCATTAAATATTTATAACGAACCTTCGTTAAAACAACCTCAACATTTAATTTGAAGTATATATGAAAGACCTCGGTAGCAAAACTAAAATAGGAATACTTTATACAAGTGGCGCCCGTTTTGCGGGTATTGCCCTGCATTTCGTTAATATCGTTTTTTTAGCACGCTTGCTGACGCCGGAAGATTTCGGTATGGCTGCCACAGGCATGCTCGTCATCGGTTTCGCCACAAAATTTGGTGAATTTGGTTTTAACATGGGGCTGATTCAGCGCAACGCTGAGGTTACCGACACCCATGTGAATACGCTGTTCACGATGGACCTGTCTTTTAAGATCGCACTTTGGCTGATTATTCTGGTCTCAACCACATTCATCGCGCATTTCTTCGATGGGGTAAATTACAACGATCTGGTCGCTTCACTGCCCATCATTTCATTTTATATGGTTTTGGAATGCTTTTCCACAACCCCCATGGCCATGATGCAACGCAACATGGATTTCAAAAAGCGCTCGATCATTCTCATGTCCGAGGGTGTGATCACGACGATAAATGCCATCATTATGGCTTTCAGCGGTTGGGGATTCTGGAGCCTGATTTACAGCAAACTCATCGGTATCATGATCGTCGGCGTCTGGGCGGCATTTATGACAAAATGGGTTCCCAAAATAAAATGGGATCGCGAAGCGGCGAAGGAACTCTTCAGCTTTGGTTTCATGGTTTTCCTGCGCAACCTGTTCCGCTATGGCGCCGATAACGCCGCCAATTTCGCTGTATTGAAAGTTCTTGGCGGTGGTGCTTTGGGGATTTATGACAAAGCCTTTGGGCTGATGCGCTTACCCCAGAAACATCTCACCAAAGGGATGAATTCGGTTGTCTTTGCGGCTGTTTCCCGCATACAGGATGAACCGGAGCGGGTACGCCAGGCATTTCGCAAGGTCATTCTCGCAGTCGGTTTGATCAGCTTTCCGATCCTCGCGGGTATGGCGGTTATCGCCCCCTATCTCGTACCGATTTTACTGGGTGATCAGTGGCTCGACACCATTGCCCCGTTACAAATCATGTGCATTTCCGGAATTTTGCTCACCATCGATCCTTTTATTACTTCAGTGCTCACCGGTATGGGTTTGGTGAAATTTACTGCTGCGCGTCGCGGCCTTGAATTCGTACTCATGGGTATTGCTGCCTTTGTTGGGGTACAGTTTGGTCTTTCAGGCGTGGCGATCGCCGCTCTCGTCGTCGCATTCATTATCATGCTTACGATGATTACGCTGATCACGAACAATTCCAAAATCACCTGGTTTGATTGTTTTGAGCCGCTTTGGCCGGCAACTGCGATGACCCTCGTCATGCTGGCAGCGATGATTTTGTTTCAATATGGATTCATCTTCTTTTATCCCTTGCCCGATTTAGTCATGTTGCTGGTGCTGACTTTTGTCGGTGGCATAACCTATATTGGCTCCTACTTCCTGTTTCGCTTCCAGCTCGCACAGGATTTGATACAAGAGCTGAGCAAAGACTCCCAAAAAGCAACGCGAATTCTCAAGGAAAAAACGCAGAAGATCAGAAAAAGGATTTTCCCTGTTTCACGAAAAAAGACCGCAATTGGATAGTGTTTGCAGGTAATATTAATTATTTACGATGATCTAATGGAGACAGGGAACGTTGGGCTTAAAAGTCATACTTGCATATGTTGTGCTTATCATCGTGAGTGGTTGGACGCTTCGCCGTCCTTTCATCGGTGTTTTAGCAAACGTCTTTTTATTTCATATGAATCCCCGTCAGATAGGCGGTGGACTTGAGGATATTCGCTTCCAGTTTGTTTTGAGTTCAGTACTCATCATTTCTTACCTCATCAATATCAATCAATTCAAAGACGAAGATGAAAATCGCATTGAATTGCCAATGAAGTGGCTTTTTGCCTTCCTTGCCTGGGGCTTTATCACCTGTGCCTGGGCAGCGATTAATAAAGGCTACGCCCTGTCACAGACCTTCGACTTCATGAAAATTGTTATTTTCAGCTTTCTCATGTTGAAAATTATACGCACCGAAAAAGAGATGAAATATCTCATGTATACCATTCTCATCGGTTGCTGGTATACCTCGTTCATGGCGCGCTGGGGAGCAGAATGGGACTGGATTGACAAAGATTTGATGGGTATTGCAACAGGTGGTTCCGGTACGCACCTGATTATGTTTTTCCCCATGCTGATTCTTTTTGCGCTCTACGGCAACAGGTATGAAAAAATAGCAGCATATGGTATGATGCCCTTTATTCTTGACTTCCTTCCAGTTACCAACGAAGGGATGCGTTCTACCTTCGTCGGTCTGGTCACTGCTTTTACATTCTTCTTTATTTTTACGCCAAACCGCATTCGCAAAAAAAGTATTTTGCCGTTTGCATTTGGTGGCATTCTCTTCGTGTTCGTGTTGACGCCGCCGGAATACTGGGCAAACATGGCGACAATTCTCAATCCATCCTCCGAAGGAAGTGCTGCCTCCCGGAGTGTAATTAACGAAGCAAGCATGAAAATGATTGCCGATTACCCCTTTGGTGTTGGCAAAGGGCACTATGCTCCCTTGTCGGTTAATTATGTGCCGGAAGAAGAACTGGCGGTAACCGGGGTTCGGGACGCACACAATACGTATCTGAAAATTGCAGTGGAACAAGGACCCGTCGGTTTATTCATCTGGCTGGCAATGGCGGCAACGACATGGTGGTACTTCAGACGTGTCCGCTTGAAATTGTCAGAGGACCGTCCGCCAACGTATCTGCAGCTCTATGCCCTCGGTCTTGAAATTGGGATGCTTGGGATTACTGCCGGGATTTATACCCATAACTATCAGGATTTGGACACAATCTATTGGTTTGTCGCGTTCAGCGTCCTGATTTTTAACCTCGACCGGCGCTATCCGAATGCGGAACTTGTGGGTGGAGATCAGTACGCTGAGATCACAGAAAATACCGAATTTAAACCGGTGTATAATACAACACGACCCGCGATTCATACTCCGCATTCGCATCGTTTGTAAGGTATAAAACAGGCGATTCGTTTAAGTTGCTTTGCGCGAAAGCCTTCTTAAAATTTCAATAAAAACAAAAGATAAAGAGTTATGTCTGAATTGCTGAAATCTGCTTTTTACACTTCGATGCATGTCACCGGATTGTTCGAACTAACACGCTATCTGAATAGAAAAAATGGACTCATTCTCACCTATCATGGGGTGTTGGAAACGGGTTCAGAAAATTATGTTAATCGAAATTGTGTGTCCCGGGAGATGTTTGACCGGCAGATAAGCTGGGTGAAGAAAAAGTGCACTCCTGTGTCCCTGAGCGATATGGTGCAAATGGTCAGTGGTAAAAAGAAAATGCCACCCAACGCTGTTGCCATCACCTTTGATGATGGATTTCGTAATAATTACCGCGTTGCTTTTCCTGTTTTAAAAAAACACGATGTACCGGCGACCATCTTCATTACCACGGATTTTATTGGCAGCAAAGGGGAGAAGTTGTGGACGGAGCGCATCGATTCCATTATTTACAGCGCGACCATCCGGCGTCTGCGCTTGCCAACGGAAAATGGTGAAGATCTGTTCGACATTTCCACCCCTGAAAATAAAATTCAATCCTCCGATAAAATCCGCAAGTATCTGAAATCCAAATCCCGTGATGAGCGGGAACAGCATATAATGGAACTGGAGCGGCAAATCGAAGGAATGCGTTCGTTTATTGATGAAATGGACGAGCGATATGACTTTTTGGATTGGGATGAAGTCAGCCAAATGGTTGAATCCGGCTTGATTGAAATTGGATCACATACCTGCAGCCATTCGATTCTGTCGACTTTGACAGAGGAAGAAGTGCATTCGGAATTGCTGAATTCAAAAATGGCCATCGAAGCCCAATTAAATAAACCGTGCACCTTGTTTAGTTATCCGAACGGGACACCCAGCGATTTTACACATAGAGATAAAAAAGTACTGCAAAAACTTGGATACGAGACCGCTCTGTCACAAATTGATGGATTAAATGGCGTTGGTGAAGATATATACGCACTGAAACGTATTAATATTGTTCGCTCACCCAATTTTCCATTCTTTTTGTCAAAAGCGACAGGCATTTGGGGAAAGATGAAACGACTGTCAAATTAAGGGAGAAATCTTTGGGTGAAAATATTGTTACTGTTGCGAATCTGAGAGAAACCGAATATAAAACTGAAATAATCACATCGACAAAAGCCTTTCAAAATTTACGCGGGGAATGGAATAATCTTCTTGAGCACAGTCTGAAAAAGAGTTTTTTCCTGACATGGGAATGGCAATTTTACTGGTGGACTTTTTACGAGAAGATTGCGTCGGAAAAACAGCTTTGTATTTTAATGGTTCGTAATGAAGAAGACCAATTACAGGCAATCTTGCCGATGTATAAAGCACATGTTCCGGGAGTTCTTGGTAAAAAACTTGAAGTGCTTTTCCTGATAGGCTCCGGGCATGAATCCTCCGAATATCTCGATGCGATAATTGGCGACTTCGCGGAGGAGCGACTTTTTGAAATACTATTGGATAGTTTGCAGCAACTCAATGTGGATGGCTTGCATTTCAGTGATTTGCGCGATGATTCGTTGCTGCTGCCGCGAATGCAGGATTGGGCGCAACTGCATGGGCTTTACGCAGAAAAACGTTACTGGAAAACTTGTCCCTTTATCCCGCTTCAGGGAAATTATGACGACTTTGTAGGTTCGCTTTCCAAAAATATGCGCTATAATGTTCGCCGCCGTACGCGCAACCTTGAAAAGAATCACAAAGTTGTTTTTCGTAAATCCGATACAATGGAAGAGGCAGAAAAGACTGTTAGCGTGCTTTACGAATTGCATCGCAAGCGTTGGGAAACCAAAGAAGGCGAGAGCAAATTCGATGATCCTTTGCGGGAGCAGTTTCATACAAAAATCGCAGCGCCCCTTCTGGAAGCCGGGTATCTGCGCTTTTACGTGCTGGAAGTCGATGATGTGCCCGTTGCAACGCTCTATTGTTTTGCCTACGACGGTCATGTATATTATTATCAGGCGGGCATGGAACCCGAGCTTGAAAAAGAAAGCATTGGTATGGTGGTGATGGGGAAAGCCATCGAAGCGAGTTTTACCGAAGACGCCCATGAATATGATTTTCTGCGCGGGCTGGAGGAATACAAATTCCGCTGGACGGATAAAACGCGGGATACGCACATTGTGGAAATAGCCTTCAGCAAAGCGGCTGCGTCCTACTTTGGTGCTCAGGCAAAATGGCGCGGGATGAAGAAGCAGATCAAGAAAGTAATGAAGAAGTGAAAAAACAACCTATAGATAAAATTCGTGTTGCCCACCTGATGCAGGTGCTGCATTTTGGTGGCAAAGAAAATGGCATCGTCAACATTGTCAACAACACCGATACGGAATTATTTGAAAATTACATCATCACCTTTATTAAAGGTGGTTCTTTGCATAAAATGGTGAAGCCGGAGCGTTGCAAGGTCGTTTCCACCGGAAGAAAATGGGGCAACGATTCCACACTGCCATTTAAAGTTGCGGGCAAATTGCGTGAAAACGAAATCCATATGCTGCACACGCATGCCTGGAGCACGCTCATCGAAGGCTATGGCGGCGCCAAATTGGCCCGTACACCGGTCATCATTCACGGCGAACACGGTACGATGAAAGACGACAGCCGCAAACACCGGATTATCCAACAATTCATTTGGGACCGGTTTGACAAGATTCTCAGCGTTTCTGAGGTTCTGAGTGATCAGTTGTCGAAACGAATTGGTTATCCGCGTGAAAAAATTCAAACGCTGGTCAACGGTGTTGATCTCGATAAATTCATCGATCACCGGCATGTGGAAAACTATAAGGATATTGTCGATTTGCCTGAGGATACACCGGTTTTCGGCTCGGTTGGCCGCCTGGTGCAGGTGAAGAATTATCCTCTGCTGTTGCGTTCTGCGAAGAAAGTTTTTGCAAAGATACCCAAGGCCCGTTTGCTGCTCGTCGGTGCCGGCCCGCTTTATCCTGAAACCAAGGCAATGATTCAGGAGCTTGGGATCGAAAAAAATACGGTTTTTATTCGCTGGCGTAAAAACATCCCCGATTATATTCGAGCAATGGATGTTTTTATTTTGCCAAGCTTCAGCGAGGGCATGAGCAACACCATCCTCGAAGCCATGGCCTGCTCGCGTACCGTCATCGCAACGGATGTGGGTGGCAATCCGGAGCTGGTTGATAATAACAAAACCGGCATACTCGTGCCATCGGATGATGATGAAGCCATGTCCGCCGCGATTATCGATTTGTTGCAAAATACAGAAAAACGGCGAAAATTTGCTGCCGCTGGGCGCAAGAAAGTTGAAGAACACTACACCTTTCAGCAAATGATCCGTCGTTACGAAAAATTGTACATCGAGCTGGCCGAGGAGAAGCTGAATTTAAGTGATGATTTAAAAGAAAAAATTGCCCGCTGGCGACAAAAAGAAAATGTGCAACAAACGATTCCTGAAATGGAAGCAGTTGAAGAGATCGAGTAAAGACGCTGTTGTCATTTCCTATTCGAACGTAACTGAGTGATTCGGCATTCGACTTGCTCAGCCCTCACACGGAACCTGAATCACCATTTGTAATCTGATACATCGTCCCGAGTTAGTCGAAGGCTGAATTATTCAACACAAGTTTTATAAAATTCGCTTATTAATCCGGACGCAACGGTCCAGAGAGTTGTTATTTTTTTTCTTTATTTATCCTCTGCGCTGTTGCGCCTTTGCGTTTAACAAAGAACAGAAAATATATTTTTTAGGAAAGAATACATTCAATGGCCATAATTGTCCGTAAAGCCAATCTCGAAACCGAAATGCCAGTGCTCATGGACACGCTGCTGCGCAACCGCGAGCGTTATGAGGACGACGATGTTTTCCATGAACGTTTCGAGTGGGCTTATTTAAAAAATCCCCACGGCAAAGCCATTGCCTGGGTTGTGGAAGATGATAAAACCGGTGAAGTGGTCGGTTTTACGGCCGGCTTTCCGCGCAAAATGTCGGTGAACGGCAAAGATTCCTATGCCTGGAATTGTGCGGATTTTTCCATCGATAAAAAATATCGCGCACTGGGTGTTGCGGTAAAACTGCGCCGTGCTGCAAAAGAAGGCGTTGATAGTGGCGAGATTCCCTTTCTTTATGCGCACCCCAACGACCGCATGGCGGCGGTGCATGAACGCGTCGGGCATCACCAGATCGGATTGATGAAACGCTACGCGGCGTTGCTGCGACTCGATCGTAAAATCATGAATTATGTGAAATTGCCCATTCTCGGCCGCTTTTTCGGATTTTTCGCTCAGCCCATCGTGCATGTGGCTTTGCCACAACCAAAAATTCGTGATAAATCCTTGAAATTCGAATTTGTCGAAAAACAACCATTCGGTGACGAATTCAATGCCTTTTACGACGAAATGCGTCAGCACTACCCGGTCAGCGGCTACCGCGATGCCGATTATTTAACCTGGCGCTTCATCGAGTGCCCGCTTTACCAGGTCGATACTCTGAAGGTCTATCGCGATGGCAAACTACGCGGTTATGCCCTCGTCGGTTCGCTGTTCAGCATGGCACAAATTGCTGATATCGTCGTGGCGCCGGAAGATGGTGTATTGGAATCGTTGATGGCACAAGTTTTTAAAATTTACCGTAAAAAAGGCATTTCGACCTTATCGATAAAATTACATGAGTCGAATCCGCTGGTCGCCGATCTGGCAAAATTCGGCTTCCGCGAGCGCGATGATGCAACCTCAAAAGTGATGGCCTACGCCAACGAAAGCAACGGCCTGCACAAACATGTGCTCGATCCCAATGCATGGTACATGACGGTTGGAGACAGGGATATTTAACGTTTGAACGTATGAAGGTGTAAACGTTTAAACGTTTCCTGGTTCCCAGCGTCTCGCTGGGAATCCGGTACTGCAGGCTCTGCCTGCCTTTAACCAGCATATATAAAAATAAATATGTTCCATCTGTAGATAAATTTCAGGCAGCGCCTGGTAACAAGATTTTGGAGCTTTGAATGACTAACAAAGAAACTATACGCAAATTTTTTGGCAAGGAACTCGACAACGCTGGCGTCGGTGATGACGACAGCCTGTTGATGGCTGGCATTATCGATTCTTTAAAAATGATGGATTTGATCACCTTTCTCGAAAAAGAGTTCGGTGTGTCCATCGATGACGACGAATTGATGCCGGAAAATTTCGATTCCATCGATGCGATTGAATCCTTCGTCGCGGAAAAGAAAGCAGCGTAGTTGCAATTGCAGGATAAAAAAATCGTTCTTCCCTGGGCAGCATGGAACGGCGATAAACAAGTGCATTTGCACGCTGAAGCCAATTGGCAGGTCAAAACCTATCCCATGGCCGACGCTGTCGAGCTTGAAGATGACGATATAGCCGCTGCGCTTGAAGAACCGATCGGCACGGCACCATTGGCAGAGCTGGTTCTCAATAAAGAGAAAATTGCCATCGCCGTGGATGATTTGAGCCGCCCAACACCAACAGCGCACCTGCTCGAATTCGTTTTGGCGGAACTGGATGAGGCTGGAGTCCCACCGGACGCAATCACAGTCATCATCAGTTTGGGGACACACACTGCCCTCAGTAAAGAGCAGCTATACAAAAAACTTGGCAGAGATATTGTGGACAGCGTGCGGATTATCAACCACGATTGCCGCGATAACCTGGTGCCTGTGGGTGTGCAGGTCGGCAAAACCGATGTACTGCTCAATAAAGATTTTCTCGATGCGGATTTTCGCATTATGATTGGTAGTGTGGTGCCGCACCATTTTGCTGGCTTCAGCGGCGGCGCAAAGATGGTGTTGCCGGGTTTGTCCAATCTCGATTCCATTTCGTGGACACACAAAGCTGTCATGATGGGGCTGCGCAGCAAACCGGGCACAATGGAGAATAACCGCTTTCGCGCGGAATTTGAACGTGTGGCACGACAGGCCGGTGTCGATTTCTGCCTCAATGTGGTCGTCAATTCCAAACGCGAAGTAGCCGGACTGTTTGCTGGTGATTTAATCGAAGCGCACACAAAAGCCGCAGAATTTGCCAAAGAAGTTTATGCCACCGAAGCCGTGGAAAATCTCGATGTCGCCATTTTTAACGCCTATCCCAAAGACACCGAATTGCTGCAGGTCGAAAACGCCTTTATGTACATGCACACCGTCAGTGACAATGTCGTGCGGGAAAACGGCACAATCGTGGTTGCTTCCGCCTGCTCCGAAGGCCTCGGCGAGCACGGCCTTTTTGAGCCGGAAACCGGTGTGCTCTACCGCAAACCGATGCCCAAGCGATTTCTCAAAGATCGTAACGTGATTTTTTTCGTACCCGGCGTCAGCGAAGAAGAATTCTATCGGGTATATTGGGAAGGCTACCACTTCGCCAAAGACTGGGAGACGGTTGTAAACAAAATAAATGAATTGCATCCGGACGGTTGTGAAGTCGGTATTTTCCCGCATGCTAGTATTCAGATTCATATTTGAAAAGATTTAACGCCGAGACGCAAAGGCGCTGAGATTCGCAGAGAAAAGATTTAATAAACTCTGCGGTTCTTTGCGCTTTTATGTCTAGTATTTTTATACTTTGAATCTGAGTTCAACTAGTTCCAAGTATCTCAGTTTAAAATATAAGCTTGGAATAAAAATCTTGAATTTCTAAAGCAGTAATAAAAATGAAAAATGGGATTTCATACAAATCATCTTTCAGATCAGCAGCACAACAAAATCTGAAATTAAGTATTGGCTTTTTAATAATTTTTCCATTTTTATTGCAGTTTCTTGATCCAGGGACATCATATTTTGATCATCTTGCTTTATTAGTATTTGTTGCATTTTTGTGTTTCATTTTTCCAGTTATTAAGTACAGTTTTATAAGAATTTATAAAGTTGTTTTGACGCAGGATCAGATTAAATTTTACTATAAGAACGGTAAAAATAAAACTTACTTGTGGAATGAAATTGATCTTGTATGGCAATCAGGATTTAAATGGTATTTTAAACCCCTAAGTGACAGAAAAATTATTTTGCCTGAAATTGGATTTGATGATGAAAGCTGGTATGATTTTTCTGAAAAAGTTGACCAATATAGACAAATATCTTCAGAAATTTCACCAGAAAACACTGAGACAAATAGATCAGTATTTTCTGGTGAAGTAATATTTAAAGCCCAATATAATAATAAATATATTGTGGCAATTATTGGCTGTACTATGGCTGTAATATTTGGTTGGATATTTCTTTTAACTACATCCAAGGATTTTGTTCATAGTGAGATTGAAGTTCTTATTGCAATTTCTGGGATGACAGTAATGGTACTTTATACTCCTTTCATCCTATTTAAAAAAATATATTTGCGAAATAATATAATTATTGAACGCTTTGTTTTACCAAAGAAAATAATTGAATATTCTGATATTACGGATATATCTGGCCTTTCTATTTTCACAAAAAAAGGAAGAATCCCAATAAATATACTGAATAATGCTCATGTTCTGATTGGTGCTCTTGAAAAGAAATTGGATGAAGGTTACTTGACAGAACGTCAAATTAATGGGAAGGGCTCTTACAAAGAATTTGCCGGATTAAAAGCATCAATTTTCAGTATACCAATTTCTTGGCTGATATATTTTATGACTCCATTATTAGGTCTTGAAAATTTGTTGAATTATCCTTTAATAACGTTTTTAAGTGTATTTTTAGTAGTGCATTTCATTATTTATATAGTTATTAAAACTTGGTTTAAGAATTGATTTGCAGTGCTCAGCTAATAATGCCAAGACGTGATGCATCCGTTCAGACTTATTAAGTTAAACACAAACGCAAAGACGCTGAGATTCGCAGAGAAATAAATCAAAAATCTCTGCGAATCTTTGCGTCTCTGCGCCTTTGCGTTTTTTATTATACATTTGAAACTAAGAATTCACTTTTGCTCAAGCTCAACCTAGTCACCATAACATTTAAACTTTCAAACCTTCTAACATTCAAACGGTAAAACCATGCACCTCATCCACTACTTTCTCGAACACCACGCACAGACATTGCCCGAGCACATCGCTTGTATTCAAGTCGATGGCGAGATTAACTACGGCGCTTTGGATAAAAAAGCCAACCAATACGCCAATGCGCTCATTCAAATGGGTGTCAAAAAAGGCGACCGCGTGGCGCTGTATCTGGATAATTCCATTGACTACATTGCCGCCTATTATGGCATTCTTAAAGCCGGCGCCACTACCGTTGCGGTTTATAAAACCGCCACCGAGCGCACACTGCATTATATTTTCAATGACTGCCAGGTAAAAGCCGTCATTACGCAAAAACCAGCGACGAAAATTTTCGCAGAACTCAATGGCCAAATTCCCGATCTACACAGTGTTGTTGCAATCGGAAAAGGAAAAATTGACGAAGGTTTAAATCGCAATGTGTGCACGGAAAATGAACTCGTTGAAATGCCCGATACAAAACCTGAACGTGAGGTAGACGAGCAGGACATTGCGTCGATAATTTACACATCCGGCAGCACAGGCGATCCGCGCGGTGCCGTGCTGACGCACAAAAATATCGTGACCAATACCCGCAGTATCGTTAAATATTTGAAATTGACCAAAGATGATCGCGTCCTGGTGATTTTACCGTTTCCGTACGTTTACGGTGCGTCACTGCTCAACACCCACTTCAGTGTCGGTGGTTCGGTTGTGCTGGAAAACCGTTTTCTGTTCCCTAATGTTGCCCTCAAAACGATGAAAGAAACACAGGCCACCGGTTTCAGCGGCGTGCCTTCGACTTACGCCATTTTACTGCACAAAACATCCATCCGTGAGATGGAATTTCCCCACTTGCGTTACATCACCCAGGCTGGTGGTGCCATGGCGCCGCAGCTCATCCGCGAAGTCATGGAAGTATTTGCACAGCAAAAAGTGTTTATCATGTATGGCGCCACCGAAGCCAGCGCACGGCTGAGCTACCTCGATCCCGAAGTGCTGCCGCAGAAAGTCGGTTCCATCGGCAAAGCCATTCCCGATGTGGACCTGCGCATTTTGCGAGATGATGGTACTGAAGCCGATGTCGGCGAAACCGGAGAAATCGTTGCCCGCGGCGACAACATCATGCAGGGCTACTGGAACGCACCGGAAGAAACTGCCAACGTGCTCGACGCGCACGGATTCCACACCGGTGACCTCGGCCGCCGCGATGAAGAGGGCTATTTGTACGTCGTCGGCCGCAAGCGGGATATGATTAAATCTGGCGCCAACCGCGTCAGTGCAAAGGAAGTGGAAGAAGTTTTATGTGAATATCCGGCAATACTCGAGGCTGCCGTGATCGGTGTCGCCGATGACATATTAGGTGAAGCCATTCACGCATTCGTCGTCGCGAAAAACGGTGACGGCATTGTTGAGAAGGATGTCATGGCTTTTTGCCGCGAAAAAATGCCGGAATTTAAAGTACCGAGGAAAGTGGTGGTGGAAAAAACATTACCGAAAAACGCATCAGGGAAATTGATGAAAGAAGAATTGAGGAAAAGGTACCAATGAGGAAATTGAAAATTATCAATGTTGTCGGGGCGCGCCCCAATTTTATGAAAATCGCACCCATCGTCGACGAAATGCGAAAGTACGAGGGCATCGAGCAGTTTCTCCTGCACACCGGACAGCATTATGACCATAAGATGTCGGACTTGTTTTTTAACCACCTTGGTCTGCCCAAACCCGACTGCTATCTCGGCGTCGGTTCCGGTGGACACGGTTTGCAGACGGGCAAAGTGATGATCGAATTTGAAGAAGTCGTCAAAAAAGAGAAACCAGACATCGTACTGGTGGTTGGCGATGTGAATTCAACCATTGCCTGTAGTCTTGTAGCTGTGAAAATGGGCGTCAAAGTTGTGCACGTGGAAGCCGGCTTGCGTTCCTTCGACCGAACCATGCCGGAAGAAATCAACCGCATTCTCACCGACCAGATTTCCGATTACCTTTTTCTCACGGAAAAATCCGCCTTTAAAAATCTCGAAAACGAAGGCATCGACACCGCCAAAGCTCACTTCGTCGGCAACGTGATGATCGACTCGCTGCTCAAACACCGGGAAAAAGCCTCGACCCTGCCGATTCTGGAAGAACTGGAAATCGAGCCGCGCAATTTTGCGCTGGTCACCCTGCACCGCCCTGCGAATGTGGATGATCCGGTCGTTTGCACCAATCTCATCAAAACACTGTGCACGATTTCTGAAAAATTGCCGGTTGTATTTCCTGTACACCCGCGTACACGCAAACAAATGTCCGTCTTCGGCTTGGATGATATTGTGGCGAAATACCCCAACTTGCGTTTAATTGAACCCATGGGCTATCTCGATTTTCTCAAATGCACCGATAATGCCAAATTCGTACTCACCGATTCCGGCGGCATTCAGGAAGAGACCACCGTGCTCGGCGTGCCCTGCATCACTGCCCGCGACAACACCGAACGCCCAATCACCGCA
>JACKDF010000018.1 GCA_020633655.1 Deferribacteres bacterium | reverse complement strand
AACGGTGCTACGAAGTATGCTGAAGAATTAAAACAATCCCATTTTCAAAATGAAAATCCCCGTTTGGCAAGCGCCGTGCGGGGATTTTTTGTTTTTTGGGGTGATAATTCAACCGATTCCAACTTGAGTTTTTATCCAATGCGGTGAGAGAATTTAATCCCAAGCATTCCGTCAATGGTTAAATCTTCGTCAAGAAGTGGCCAATGGATACCATATCCAAGGGTAGATATTTCACATATTTTCCCTCATACAGAAATATAGATCAGATGAGAATCGACATTCCACACTCCCTAAAATTATGCTTAGATTTTTTCTGATAGTTTATAAGAAATTGAATATAAAGCATCAGAATTTTTACTATGGTATACTTTTGTTATAGAACGCCATCTTATTCCTCCAGTGACTTGAATATTACTTATTGAAGTTCTGCCTATATATCCGTATGATGCATCACTTTCTGAATACCCTATTACTTGTCCAATTCCAGGGAACGAGACGTTTACAGTGCTTGGAAATTCATTAAACCAATCTTCATCTATTAAAGCACATTCTCCAAATTCAATAATATCTCGTGCCAACCTTTTGCTTAATGGAAGATTTACATCTTTGATAATAGTTTTCCCTCCATCAAAAAGTACCATCAAGATTCCGATAACAGCAATGCTACCGCAAGTAATTGCACAGGCACCACCACAAATATCTGTGATTGCATCAGTACCTGCACAGCCAGTACCGAAAGATACCAATAGTGGGGCTAATATTCCTGGATTGTCTGATTCCCAAAGTCTCACTTCTGGATCTGTAAGGTGTCCTTCGTTTTGATTGTTTTCCTGAGAAGCTATTAAGATACGAATGTTCCTCTCATCAGGTGAATTTTGAAATTCAAATCCATCTCCATTGATATCTGGTCTGTCAGGTGCAAATATAGTATTCCCATCAGGTGTTGGAGCAATCAGAAAAGTTTCGTCATCTCCACCGAAAAAAGAATCTAAATCACCACTATTTCCCGTGCCATGCAATACTTTTATTTTGGATACTTTTAAGTCATATCCTGGTATATTCGAGTCTATTTCATTTTGGAAGTAAACAATTATTTCATCTGATTCAACATAATCTGGCATGCATATTGGATCTTCCAAATCATCACAATTACCGCATAGTCTAAGTTTTGATTGTCTATTTGAATTTCGGATTTTTAATCTTTTTATACCTGATGAAGTGACTGCAGCATCTAAGTTTACTCTTATTCTGTCTGGTAAATTACAATACTCATCACCAAGTACGGTTGCATCGTAAGGTATCCAACTGCCACCAAAACGCGAATTATTAATTAGAACTTGAGCATTTAAATCCCAAAAATTTGATCCTGTTAACACAATTTCTTGATTGTCTGAAATAGTGATTATTGGAGGTTGAGCACAAATACCCTGTACACATATTTCTGTAGATCCACACATATCGTCTTTATTGCAGATTCGAACTTGTTGTCTACATCCAGTACGAGCACTGGGTAGGTCATCTAGTTTGTAGGTGGGATGTCCATTGATAGACTCAATTGATGGCTCAATATTTTCATAGCTAGTTATAGTTTTGGGATAGGAATAGATTCGAAAATACAAGGAGTCTACAGAAATTGTTTCGCAGTTTAAATTAGCTTGCGAATCTGCTATATATATCTTATCACCGCGAACGGCTAATCCTCCAATCGTATTTGGTATTGAAAAATCCCCGAAAAACTCGGTATTTTCAAGGCAGGAATTCCCTATTTTATAAAATTCGAGTGTAGAAAAATCGCAGCTACTCCAAATTGAACTATTTGGTATTAATATATGCGAACCATGATCTTGTGCAATTACAAGGTCGCCAACATTTGATATTGCAGGATATCTATATCTATGGCTTGAATTACCAACTTCTGGCGAGCAAGCTGTTGGTCCATATCGTCCAATAAAATTATTTCGAATGAATCCATCTCCTACAACAAATGCTCTATTGTCTTGGATCAAAGTCCCGTTAATATCTCTATTTCCTGGTATAAATTCAGATCCCTGCCAAATAAGTGTTGGGATCCCTGTACTCAAATCCAATCTCAGGTATTGAACAGTTGAATTATTTGGCCCGGTTCCTATCGGTAATATCCCATTGCTAAACTCACTTACCCCCACTAAATCTCCAAAGCCTGAAAAACTGTTAACTACTTGTGGAAATGCTAAGTTCGAAAGATCTATAATATCAATACTTTTAGTGTTAAGATTAAAAGAAAATGCATATTGCCCATCCTCAGTCAGAGCAAGCCCCAAGTACGAACCAGTAATTGATCCGTGCAATGTTGGCGAATATGGTGTTGGATTATCTATACTCACAATTTCAAATTGTCCAGGACGTCTCTCAACTTCGGGTACAGAATCTTCAAAAATTTGATTTGGTGTGGCAGTACTTGTCAGTATCATAAATGTCGATGCTCCACGTGTTACGGCAGAAACATCATTTGCCCATCCTGTAGAGTTACTTTTATATGGATTTGCAGCAAATGGATTTCCAATATTGAAATATTTTGGTTGTTTTGGATCTGAAATATCAATTAATAGCAGACCTATTGTACCGATAGCGATTCCGAGTATTGGTCGATTGGGATCAAGAGCAATATTTATAGCACCCAATCCATAAGGGGGAAAAGTGGGATTTTGGGCTCCCCATTGTGGAATTCTCAATTTTCCAAGGGCCAGTGAATCTGAACAAAATTCGGTTGATTTTCGTCCACAGACTGCGCCTGCATTCTCCTCTGGCGCAGTACCCATTGCAATATCAATAGGTTCATTTAGCGATTGTTGTGAATATATATCTGTTACAAATTTATTTTGAAGAGAAGCGGGTAACGACTCAAAGTATTCCAGGTGTTTGCTAATCCATATTTTTGTATCTTCATCAAGTATTTTCCACGATTTATTTAATTTTATCTCAAGTGGGGTTGCGATGAAGTTGTTAGTAACTCGGCGTAAAGAATGAAGCAAAATTGATAAATCTTGTCGTGCTTGTAAATCCACTGGCGCTTCATTTTCAAGTCGTGCCTTTAAGTCCAATTTTAACTTGTAATCAGGAATATTAATCTTTGATTCAGAATTTATTTTTTCTTTTACTAGTGGTGCACATGCCTGTCCAAGAAAAGAGAAAATAATAATTACAATAACAATACACTTTTTGTGATTATTAAAATACATTGCCTTCCTCCTAACAAACAAAATGTGAATTATATAGTGCTTCTGTTTATTTTATCCACAAAGTACTAAAAATTAATCTGTTAAAAGTAATATTTTATTGATTGAGCCCTTCGCTCTGTGATTTATTGTGAAATGTAATTGTTATTCTTACGTATTTATTTGTAATTCTATTATGTTTCAATTCATTTTTATTAATGTTTCAGAGTGATATAATAATTATTATATCAGTTATAAACAATATTTATCTTAAATAAAATACACATTGTTTAAACCATCCTTATAATTCATAAAACTTAACACTCCAAAAGCTGTAATGCATGCAACAACTCTGTAAGAAATATCTCATAAATCTAAAGTATAGCATTGAGATTGGAAATTTTTTTTAAATATGTTATGGTCGTAAGCTTTACTACGTTGCTGATCTTCAGCACGACAATGATACTGCAATTAGCTAGAGCCATAGAATAAAATTAAAATTCATGACAAAAGATTATCATTTATGCACTTATTGTGGCTAGTTATTATCGAAATGGTGGGATTTTCAGAGGAAAATTTGTAAGTACATTTCTTTATGATTAAGTTTATCACCCCATTCATCGACGCTTTCCTGCCGTTCATCGAATAAATACAACAGATACGAAGAATTCATCGTAGTTTACACTTGAAAATCAGTCTTTAAAAAAAGTGCCTGGCACTTGCTAATTCCGTACTCGTTCCCCTACTCATACTCAGTTTAAAAAACCGGGTACGTGTAGGAGAACAAGTACGTGTATGAAAGGAAAGGAGTACGTGATGAAACTAAAAAAAATCATTCTTTTGTGTCTGATTCCGCTCTTGTTGTCCGGCTGTCTGATTACCTCATTTTATCCGCTCTACACGAAAGACACACTGGTTCTCGATGACCGCATCCTTGGCAAATGGGAAGAATTCAACAGGAGAAACAAAGAGAAGGACGACGAAAAAGAAACGATAATTTGGGAAATTTCGTTTCCCGAAAAAATAGTGGTGTTTAAATATCTCGATGATGAAGAAATTAAAAATGAATTCACCTATCACATTGTGGCATACGATAAAAATGCACCGCAGTATAAAGCATCGTTTTATCTGCATCTGGTAAAGCTGGAGAATGAAATGTATGCTGATTTTTATCCATTAGAAGATATTGAGTGGGATTATCAGAACGAATTAATGGCGATGCATCTCGTCCCCGCCCACACTTTTTCCCACATTGAATTGGATGAAAAAAGGTTGTATTTTCACTGGATGCATGTTGAATTTTTACGCGATCTGATCAAACAAAATCAGATTCGAATTCGCCATGAAAACAATGAACGAAATATTATGTTGACCGCCGGATCGGAAGATCTGCAGAAATTTCTCATCAAATATGGGAAAAATAAAGAAGCCTACGAGCATGGTGTAGAAATGGAATTCGTACGAGCGGAATGAATCAAATCGGATTGAGATAAAAATGCAATTCACGAAGGAATCATTGATTAATCGTATTCTGCAATATATCCTGTTTTGGATGGCCTCCTACATTTTTCTGGTCAATACGTTCCAGGTCTCCCTGCGCTTGCAGCCAATCGATTATATTTACGGTGCAATTTTTCAAATTACGCTCATGTTGGCCGTGCATTTCAATTTGCAATTTTTAATGCCGCGTTTTTTGCTCAAGCGACGTTATTTGATTTATGTGGTAAGTACAGCGTCGATTGCCATCGTGGGAACCTGGTTCAATATTTTTGTTTTCAGTGAACTGATCGATTATGTTTTGCCCGATTATTATTTCATTTCTTATTATTCCTTTTTAGATATTTTGAAATTTTTTGCTGGTTATCTGCTCATGACCACGCTCCTCAAATTATCAAAAGCCTGGCTGCATTTGACGCAGGAAAAGGAACGTATTGCACAAATTGAAAAGGAAAAGACCGCCCTGGAATTGAAGGCTTTGCGCTTGCAGGTGAATCCGCATTTTCTTTTTAACAGCCTGAACGTCCTCTATGCGCTGGTGTTAAAAAAATCCGATGCCTCCGCTAATGCGATCATCAAATTGTCAGATATTCTGCGCCATGTCTTATACGAATCCAATAAAAATTTTGTCACCCTGCAATCCGAAATCAAACTGATTCATGATTACATCGATCTGCAAAAATACCGTATCGGAGACACTGCTGAAGTGACATTTGAAGAGGATAGTGCCGATGATGGGGTGCAAATTGCACCGATGATTCTTCTGCCCCTTGTGGAAAACAGCTTTAAGCATGGCCTGATGGGAGAAGTGGAAAATACGTTTGTCAGGCTAAAATTATCGGTGGATGCAGAAAAGTTAAATTTTGTCGTTGAAAACAACCGTGGACAGTCAATTGCCGGGGAAACGAACCAGCACAGCGGTATCGGGATTAAAAATATTCGCAACAGGCTGAATTTAATTTATCCGAAAAAACATAAATTTACCATTTTGGAAATGGAAAATACATATAAGGTAAATCTGGAAATCAAACATGCCAATTAATTGTCTCGTCGTTGAAGATGAGCCGGCGGCACAGGATATCCTGCGAAAATACATCGCAGACTGCCCCTGGCTCAATCTGGTGGATGTTTGTAAAAATGCCCTTGCAGCTTCAGAGGTTATGAACCGATCGGAAATCCAGCTGCTTTTTCTCGATATAAATATGCCGGGATTGTCCGGGATGTCGTTTTATAAATCGTTGGCTAATCCACCATTTGTTATCTTCACAACGGCCTATCCTGAATTTGCCGTGGAAGGATTCGAAGTGAATGCGGTTGATTTTTTACTAAAACCCTTTCCTTTCGACCGCTTTCTTAAGGCTGTGAACAAAGCGACGGATTCAATTAATAGTCAAAATTCGAGTTCCGGAAATGCAGCTTACGCATTTGTGCTGCTCAAATCGGAGAAAAAACTACACCGGGTACGGGTAAATGAAATTGTGCATATCGAGGCAATCGGCGATTATGTGAACGTGCATTTGCGGCGGGGAGGGCTTATCGTCCATGAAACCTTTAAAGGTTTGCTCGATCAATTGCCTTCGGGGTATATGAGCCGTATCCATAAATCGCATGCCATCGCGGTCGATAAAATAGAATTTATCGAAGGGAATCGCGTGCGTGTTCGAGATAAATTTGTTCCAATTGGGCAGGCCTTCCGAAATGAATTTATGCAGACCTTAAAAAGCAAGAATGAGTGAGTGACTTTTAATTGAGTGTGAGTTATCCCGAATGCATTTTTTCAACAGCATTAACTGCTGCGTTGACGCCACACTGTGGTAAAATTTCACACCTTCG
This sequence comes from Deferribacteres bacterium, assembly GCA_020633655.1. Taxonomy (GTDB): domain Bacteria; phylum Zhuqueibacterota; class Zhuqueibacteria; order Zhuqueibacterales; family Geothermadaptataceae; genus Bioreactorimicrobium. The sequence continues at coordinate 23,943 of JACKDF010000018.1, read as the reverse complement.
AAATTGTATCTCCGGATTCACGGCTCAAAGTGTTACATTTATTCAATCGAATGCGGTCATCAATTCCAAAAATTGTTTAAAATATTTTGAATTCAATTGAACGCAAAATCAGGCTTTCATTGCACAATCTCTGTGTTTTGCTTTTTGAAAAGAGAAATTTGTGTAACGAAAAATATTTATCGTGAAATTGGTCTGATAATTGAATTCTGTTGGTCAGAAGTTATCGGAAAATAAGCTCCAGAAGGAGTTTTGGAGATAATAATTTACCTGAATAGTGTCAACTCTGACCAGACTATTGAAAAACATGCAAATTCGGTCCCTTGCGGAAGGGCCCGAATTTGAGCTTGAAGCCGGGCGTTTCAACAGGCTCAACGTCCGGTTTATCTCTTTTTCAACAGTCTCGTCAGCGTTCTTTTTTGACACCAAATTTACCTGTGCAAGGAGGTAAAAATGAAAAATTCTATTACTAAATTTCGAGTCTGGTGTGTGCTCTCAGTCTTTCTCATTTTTATTTTTTCCGCTTGTGAAAAGGATGACCCAACCGCACCGGAAAACGGCACTCCACCGGATATTCCTCCCGTGTCGACTTTCCAAATGGACTTCAGCGATTTTCAAACTCAGAGGACTGGGAAAATTCTGCACAACAGCCATGAAATTATGCTCACCAAACTCAATTGGGGATGGGCTGCCGCCAATGTTTTTGTGTGGAATACGATATTGACGATTAATTTGATCGTACCCGTGGCGGCTTTTGTCGAGTCTTTCAACCATGAACCGGTGCAACAGGCAGACGGCTCCTGGTTGTGGACTTATTCCTTTACAGCCGGGGGATTGTTGCACACCGCTCATCTCACAGCAACAACCGATGTCGGATTTATTAACTGGAAAATGCTGATCTCAAAAGAAAACACCTACACTGACTTCGAGTGGTTTACAGGACGTTCAAATCTCGTGGTGACCGCAGGAACCTGGACTTTGAACGCAAAACCTACCGATCCAACACCTTTGCTGGACATCCTTTGGCATCGAAATCCGACAAGTGGAAGCAGTGATATTCGATATACGAACATCATCCCCAATCATGAGGAAAATGGCGCCTTCATTCAAATGGCCGTCACCCCGGATTCGGTGCGCGATGCATCGTACCAAATCTACAGTGTGACCAACAACAATATGACGAACATCGAATGGAGCAGGACGACCAAAGATGGCCGGGTAAGTGATGCGGTGCATTTTGGGGATACCGGCGAGTGGCACTGTTGGAACAATACGCTGGATGATATCGACTGCCAATAATTTTTAGTAAGCTGTGAGTTTATCCCGTAGCTGAGTCAAAGCACATTATTTTTGCTCCAAACAGCACTGTTCATAGAGCGAAAGCGTTCTCGCCGAGCATAAAACACGTACCTCTCGGCGGGACGCCCTCGTTCTATTTATGTTTTAACACGGCCCCGATGATTTTTTTATCATTTTGCGGATTGCGATTCGATCATTTGCACCGGCAGTGGATTGGTAGCTGAACCCGAGTATAGGGAAAGATGCGGGAAAGGTATTTCTATGCCTTCCTGATCGAAACGAGCCTTGATCTGTTCCTGCATGCTGTTCTTAACCGCAAGATAATCTTCCTTTTCTGCCCAGACGCCAAACATGAGATCAATGGAGGAACTTCCAAAATTTGAAAAGATGAAGACAGGTTCCGGTTCTTGCAGGCAAAGGGGATTCGCACGCGCAATTTCAAATAAAATTTCACGTACCCTGGCAATATTTTCCTTATACGCAATGCCTATGTTCAGATTAACCCGACGAATGGGAAAGTGTGTTAAATTAGTAACGGCGCTTTTCACGATTGTTTCATTGGGAATGCGAACAAATTTATTGTCGAACTCACGTAATTTGATGGAAAGCATGTCGATAGAAAGCACTTCTCCGGTAACACCTTCAACTGTAATGACATCACCGACGACGAACGGTTGTTCACCGATAAGAAACAAGCCGCTGATCACATTCGACATACTCGTCTGCGAGGCAAAACCAATGGCAATACCTAAAATTCCTGCTGCAGCAAATAAATGAGTGAGATCCAGGCCGAAAACCGAAAGTACTGAAATAATGATAATAATGAGTCCGACGTACAATACGATTTTACTTGTTATCAAGCCGAACTGTGCAGAAAACCTTTTTGTCGTACTGCGCCGAATGAAATTACTGAGCATATAAAAGGCTGGGATACCCACAATAATCAGAAAGCCAAGTCTGAGCATTTTTTCTAGGGCATCACCGATTAACAAATTTTGAAATATATTCATGGAGTTATCCTTATGGACTTTCCAACTGCTTTTTGCTTCACAAGGTGGAAAATTGGAAATATATTTTAAGAGTTGGATCGCATTGTACTAATTTTTTTTCTGTCAAATAATACAGCTTATAAAGCGCTTTTGTTATGAATGGACCAGAAAACCCGACAATTCTTTTAGACTGCCAAAGGTTTTGGCTGCCAGCCCTTTCGAGGATGCATCCCGCGCTGCGGTGATCATTGGTGCACCGGCAATCTCCGACGGTGCTTTGCCGGAAACCGTAATTCTACTCACCTCACCTGTCCCACGGTACATTATTCGCAATTCATCCGTCCAAAGTTGATCTTCGTAAGAAAATATCGACAAGCGACTTCCTCGTAAGGCCAATTTTGCAACGTTCAATTCCCCTTCGAATGAGTTGATGATAACCAGAGGGCAGATCAGTTCAAATGGCATTATTTGTTTTTTATCGAGCTTGTTTTTCGCTGGGGATGAAAGCCAGAAGCACTTTTCACCTTCGACCGTTGTACCAAACCATGTTTTGGAAAGTGTTTGTGTCGGGATTTCCAACATTGGTTTTGACGATTTTTTGGCTTGCTGGATGCTTATCCACGCAGGGACATGAACATAAATTTTCGCCTTTCCACCCTGGGCAATGTTGAAAGGAAATTCAGGTTTCACCACTATCGGCCTATCGGGCAGTACCGGTGCAAATTGAATAGTGATTTCCTTCTGCTTAAATATCCAGCGGGACCAGGCAATATCTTCAGGAGGCATAAGTGTTTTCGCTTCACCTTCCTGTGCTGTATTGGATGCGATCCATAGTTCGTCACCTACTTTTTTGCCCCAAATATTGAGCGGCCCAAAAGCCCAATGGGTTGTTTCTTCCGTGATGGTAAAAGTATCTAAAAAAATTTTTGTCAGCGAATTGGAAGTTTTTTTATTCATTTTCGATGCAGGCGTTTAATTGATGTTCTGATATGTGCCTTATTCTTGCCGAATAATTTTATACCGGCGAATGAAACGAGTAAAAATATAACCCGTAATCTAATGAATTTATAATAACATACAATAGCTGGCAAAAAGTATTTTGTCAAGAGATATCTTTCAAGGAAATGGGGGTTTTGCAAGTTTTTGAGGCTGAAATCAGTTTATGGCTGCGGGGAAAGGAAATTGTAGCAGGACTCATTCTATACGTGATGCTCTGAATCAAAAGTTTTGTTTTCAAATTCAACTACACTGTTGAAATTTGCAAAAATAATGACCGATCTTTGTTATCCAGGCATTTCGACGAACGCTGTGACCAGTTGCACCCGGGTCCGGCTTCGATACTTCGATTTTACTCAGCCCAGGAAAGCTCACCTCCATGATTTTTCACACAGTTTGGACAACATGAGCAAATTTGCTGGACATTACTTTTGCAAATCAATTAGACGTTGATTAAATCATTTGAAGGCGTATTCTGTGACTTCAAATTCCTGTCGAGCTATGAGATCATCCTGACTGTTAAGCAAACGCACTTCGTATTTTCCTGGTTTATCAAAATTTTTCCAGTAATGCGTACGGTAACCGTTGCTCTTCTTCACTTTAATGGGTTTGATTTCTTTGATAAGTTCGCCATTATTATCCAACCATTGCATGGTCAGGTTTTCGTTTTGTGGCACATTCAATTTAGCCCATACCCATACATCTTTTTGGTCGAATGTCGAGGTAGCACCGATAGGCTGGTTGCTGTTTTTATCCACTTTTCGACAGGTGAGAAAATCGTCCCGAGCGCTGAGGGATGACCAATTTTCCAGCATTTCCTGATATTTTTTTGTATGCGTATTTATTTCCTCTGCATCCTTCGTGGAAATTCGATCAATTTCAGCATTTTGCCAGGCATCACGTTTTTCGCTAATGGTTAGCGTCCCGTTCTCTTCAAGGCTCTGCAGTGCATTAAACGCTTCGATGGATTTCTGCAATGACTGAATGCGATTGAGAAGCGTATTCTTTTCAATGAGCGACAATTGTTCGTGGATCTCGGGTGTATCCAGTTTTTTGTATTCCGCCAACAGGAATTCGTTTTCAAATGCGGGATCATTCCATGCGGTCTCGAGTTCCTCAACCAATTTTGCAACGCCTTCTTTGTCCGGTGCATTTTCCGGATCAACAACCACCAGTGGATCGGGCGTAGAAGAATCAGAAAGATTTGGGAGAATCTCCTTAAGAACACCCTGGCTCCATATTATGAGAAAGACACCCGCGAAAAATCCAAGAATCCGTGATAAATTGTTTACTTTTGGAACTTTAATCTCTTTGATTTCGAAACCACCACCAAAAATGCCGATAAACACCATCAGCATTCCGATCAACAAAATCATCGTTTCTGTTTGCACTTCAACCTCCCAGCATGGTTTGTGTTGAATAAATTATCGTTTTTGAATTTTTCCCTTATTACAACTTCAGTTTATTATTCGATTGTATTATCTATCTGGATTTAAAGGAAGTTATCGTTTTATGCGAGACACTGCTCACGAAACCGTAAAACCTGATGTCATAGTTTAATTTTAAGAATCTTCAGCATGAACGGTTACGTGGAACGGAACTGTAATCGATTGTTAATTGGAGGGCGCCAACCATTGAACTAGACGAATTGTAATCAGTAAGAATATTGTATTAATTTAAGGATGTTTATTTTAGTTATAAATAATTCTGAAATATGTAGGTAAAAATTTATGAAAAATCAAGTATAATCTTAAATTCTTGCCTGATAAGTATACAGCTGGTAATAGCGACCTTCTTTTTTGATAAGCTCATCATGCTTTCCACGTTCTGCAATTTCGCCATTCTCAATCACCAATATCTGGTCGGCTTTACGGATTGTACTTAGTCTGTGTGCAATCACGAATGTTGTGCGGCCAGCCATCAGTTTGTCGAGACTTTTCTGTATGTACTGCTCGCTTTCTGTGTCGAGGTTTGAGGTTGCTTCGTCTAAAATGAGAATTTTAGGATTTGCGAGGATTGCGCGGGCTATGGCAACGCGCTGCCTTTGCCCACCGGAAAGTTTTATACCACGTTCACCAATCCGCGTTTCCAGGCCTTCATCGAAACGATCGGTGAACTCCTTCACGTGTGCCGCAGAAACAGCTTCCAGTACATCCTCTTCGCTTGCCTCCGGCCTGCTGAAGAGAATGTTCTCCCGGATCGTCCCCTCAAATAAGAAATCATCCTGCAAAACGACGCCGAGGTGCTTGCGGTAGTCGCCAATTTTCACTTTGGAAAGATCGATACCATCTATTTTAATTTTTCCATTTTGTGGTGTAAGGAATGAGGCGGCAAGTCCTGCTATCGTCGTTTTGCCTGAGCCGGAACTCCCCACAAGTGCAGTTACAGAGCCTGGCGGAGCGGTGAAATTGATGCTATGCAGGACTTCTTTTCCTTCTTCGTAAGCAAAAGCAATATCTTCAAAAACAATGTTGCCTTCAAGCTTTTCCAGTGTTTCCGTCCGGTTTGGATTATCCGTTTCTTTGTCCAAAGATAGAATTTCTTCCATCCGGTCAAGACCGGCAAATGCTTCGGTAAGCTGGCTACCGATATTGCTCATTTGCACTATCGGCGCGACCAGGAAACCGAGATAGAGCGTAAAAGCGAAAAAATCGCCAACCGTCATGGATCCTTTAATAATCATACTCCCCCCGACGCCCATAATGGTTATACTGGCAATGCCCATGAGCAAGGTTGCAAGGCTGGTCACAAGACTTGTGGCCGTCAATGTCGTCTTAACATTTTTAAATACTTTTTCTACGCCTTTCGCGAACACGTTGATTTCAAAATTCTCTGCATGAAATCCCTTTATTACTCGAATGCCGGCAAGTGACTCTGTGAGCCGGCCGGTAACTTCTGCATTTATTTGTCCACGTTCACGAAAAATGGGCCGGATATGAGCGAACGCCTTTAATGAAATGACACCAAATATTAGAAGAGGCACGATGGTATATAATGTCATGAGCGGGCTAATTGTTATGAGAAGAAACAGAGATGCAATGGCGGTAAGGATGCCACCGAAAAGTTGCACAAGACCGGTTCCAACTAAATTTCGTACGCCTTCCACATCCGTCATAATGCGGGAAACAAGTTCACCAGATTTCGTGTTATCAAAAAAACGCAGGGGGAGAAAGATAATATGTTGTTGCATCTGAGAACGTAAAACGGAGATGAGATGCTGGGCTTCCACACTTAAAAGCCGTGTTAACGAAAAAGATGTGACCGATTGTATTAACAGTGCACCACCAACAACTACCAAAAGCCACTTTAGCAATGTCACATTACCTTTGGCGATGATGTCATCGATAAGGTATTTTGTTGATCCAGGCAGTACAAGTCCGGCGGCTCTGTTAATTATAATTAAGCCAATTCCGATAAGGACCAATTTTTTTCGTGGCCAGATAATATTTTTAAAAGCATGTTTAATACTGCCTAAAGACATTTTCTTCTTCTTGCTTTGCATTTGATTCCTGCAGGATTATTGGTTGCCGGGAGTATTCCCAAGAATTTTTCGCCTTATAAAAATGACATTAACGGTTCGAAGTACAGTATTATTTCATCTTTATTTTGTCGCCGATAACAGAAAAAATAAGATGAGTCGTCGTGCCTTTACCATGACTATCATTGGTAGTGTTGAATTCATGCATTCTCGTACACTAATTTCATCAAATTCCTTTCCGCACTGCCGGTGAACAGCATGTAACAAAGACCTTAAATTAAAAATAAAAAATCCTGGTTTACAGGACAATTTGTTATTCCCGTTTTCAGGAAATTGGAAAGCCAGTCACACTCATAGCATTTCTTTAATTACATTCAATTTTCAAGTTCAACGTCGATAATTCATTCAGTATGATTTAATTGACTTTCCCTTGTTAATTCTCTATATTCAGCGTTTTCTCAAGGGGATATTGGACTTGAAATAGTGGAGATTTACAAATGAAAAGATATCTCGTCACAGGCGGTGCCGGGTTTATAGGCAGTAATTATGTCCGAAATCTGCTGAATAAGGAAAAAGATGTTTCGGTTACAAACCTCGACAAATTAACGTATGCCGGTAATCTCGACAACCTGCGGGACCTGGAGAACGATTCGCGCCACCACTTCGTAAAAGGGGATATTGGTGATGCGGAACTCATAGATGGTCTTGTCAGGGAAGCAGATATCGTTGTTAATTTCGCGGCAGAGAGTCACGTAGACCGGTCAATCGGTAAACCAGACGATTTTATAACGACTGATATTTTCGGTGCCTTTGTGCTCCTGGAGGCTGCTCGCAAGCATGGCGTTGAGAAGTTCATCCAAATCAGCACAGATGAAGTCTACGGCAGTACCGAAGGCGCGTCATTCGTTGAAAATGATCCACTTATGCCCTCGAGTCCCTATTCCGCCTCAAAAGCGGGTGCTGATCGCCTTGCCTATTCCTATTTTGTGACCTACGATGTGCCTGTCATTATCACGCGTTGTTCAAATAATTTCGGACCGTATCAATATCCTGAAAAACTTATTCCACTCTTCGTCACAAACGCAATGGACGACAAGCACTTGCCCATTTACGGGGATGGAAAATACATTCGTGACTGGATTCATGTCATCGATCATTGCGATGCTGTCGATTTTCTCATCGCAAATGGCAAACTGGGTGAAGTATACAATATCGGTGGAGGTAATGAGCGTACGAATTTGGAAATAACTGCGATTATTCTGGAAAAGCTTGGTAAACCGGAGTCTCTGAAAACTTACGTAGAAGATCGACTTGGTCATGACCGTCGGTACTCTGTTAATTGTGCAAAAATCAATGCTCTGGGCTGGAAGCCAAATTTCGAATTCAAAACTGCAATACAAGACACAATTCAATGGTATGAAAATAACCGCTGGTGGTGGGAGCGGATTAAAAGCGGGGAATATCTGGAATATTACAAAGCGCATTATGGGCAATAAACTGTTTTATAACATATACAATTACTGAATGGACAAATAAATTGGGGATGTTAATTATCCCCTAGTATATTGAGGAGTCATAAGGATGAGTCTGGAAACAAAAATTTCACAAAAAACTGCAAAAATCGGCGTAATTGGTCTTGGATATGTCGGTTTACCCCTCGCAGTAGAGTATGCAAAAGCTGGATTTAGCGTACTTGGAGTCGATAATGATTCGGAAAAAGTCAATAAACTCAATAAAGGTGAGAATTACATTGATGATGTGAATTCGAAAGAATTAGCAGAGGTCGTCAAACAAGGTAAATTCATCTCTGAAGCAAATTACGATAACATTTCCTCAGCTGATGTTATTTATATTTGCGTTCCAACTCCATTTACACCGAATAAGGAACCCGATGTAACCTATATCGAAGATGCTGCGCAAGGCGTACTCACAGGTTTACGCAAAGATCAATTAATTATATTAAAAAGTACGACATATCCTGAAACAACAGAAAAACTGCTACAGCCGATTTTGGAATCAACTGGCTTAAAGGTTGGAAAAGACATTTTTCTTTCCTTTTCACCCGAACGTATCGATCCGGGAAATAAAAAATTTACAACATCCAACACCCCGGTTGTTGTAGGTGGAATCACGAAAAAATGCACAGATTTAACTGTGAAGGTTTCAGAAAAAATTATCAGTACTGTTGTGCCACTCTCCAGCCCTAAAGCTGCAGAAATGACCAAATTACTCGAAAATATTTTCCGTAGTGTAAACATTGCCCTTATGAATGAATTGGCACAGCTCTGTGATCGAATGGGCGGTATTGACATCTGGGAAGTCGTGGAAGCTGCTGCAACGAAACCTTTTGGTTATATGCCATTTTATCCTGGCCCCGGAATTGGTGGACACTGTATTTTGGTTGATCCATATTATTTATCCTGGAAAGCAAAAGAGTATGATTTTCATACTAATTTTATCGAATTGGCGGCAGAAACAAACGAAAACATGCCTTACTACGTACTTGATCTTATTATTCGTTCTCTTTCGATGAACGGTGGTGCCATCGCCAACGCTAAATTTTTATTATTAGGCGCATCTTTTAAAAAGAATGTCGATGATATCCGAAATTCACCCGCATTGAAACTCATGGACCTACTCAAAATGCGCGGAGCCGAAAACCTTATCTATAATGATCCCTGGGTTCCAGTTCTTCGGCGCAACGGCACAGAGATGAATTCAACCGAGCTTAGCGAAGGTTTATTGCAAAGCATGGATTGTGTAATCATTGCTACAGATCATGATGATTACGATATCGATTTTATTGTCAAGCATTCGAAGTTGATTATCGATACGCGTAATGCAACGAAGAAAGCCAAAATTAAAAATGATGGCAAAATAGTACGTCTTGGTTGCGGGAACAGTCCTTATCTTCCCTTTCACGAAGAGCACTGATTATTGCATCGGATTTTATTCAGAAGCGTCTAATCCTGAATGAGATTGACCTTTCTTCCAGGCTTACTCAGCTTTGGGAGATTGTCGCTATGTTCAATTTCTACTTGCATTAGACGCAAAAAATTTTAAGTTATGCAAGCTCTAAAGGGCCCTTAGCTCAGTTGGTCAGAGCAACGGACTCATAATCCGTGGGTCGTAGGTTCGAGCCCTACAGGGCCCATTGCGTAAATTATTAAAAAAAAGGGAGTAAAGAACTCAAAATCTTGCTCCCTTTTTTTGTTTACGCTCTCCAGTTAATAGATTTTAACCCCCTTCCATTCACCATTTGGTGACAGAATTAATAGGTTATTTCAAACCTGCGTCCCAATGGAGAAACCTGCCGATTTCTGCGCGTCCTTCTTAATTTTACTTTCAGTCTATCAAAGTAAAATAAGCCCTGTCTTATTTTACTTTACTTGCCAAAAAGTAAAATAAACTGTATCTTGTTTTACTTTCCACACCGAAAGAGCGACTAATCTTGTTAGTGCCAAAAAGCGCATGGTTCAATGAAAAGTTTATATATTCTAATACAATCAGATCACAAAAGCCATGGCTACAAATTTAAATCTCGAGGCATTCTGGAGCCTTGACCGCTTTTGGGCAAATTTATTAAGGATCACACATGAGGAATTTTAAACCTGGCTCATTAAAAAGTCAGGGTCATTACAAGAGTTTCGAACCTGCGCCGATCAATCGGCATTGGTCTATTGACAATATGGAAATTGCGCTGCTTTTAAGTAAAGCAGACAGAGAACTGGGGCGCCTGGATATGTATTCAGAATACATCCCCAATCTTGATTTGTTCATCAGCATGCATGTGGTTAAAGAAGCCACCCAAAGCAGCAAGATCGAGGGCACACAAACCAATCTACAGGAAGCTTTGCTCGATCGCGAAGATGTTCCGCTTAACAAGCGCGATGATTGGGAAGAAGTGCAAAACTACATTGAGGCTATGCGACATGCCATCTCCCGGTTGAATGAACTTCCTTTCTCATCACGGCTTATCAAAGAAACCCATAAAATATTGTTGCAGGGGGTTCGCGGTGCGCACAAAACACCCGGGGATTACCGGAAGATTCAAAACTGGATTGGAGGCGCCAGTATCGAAGATGCTGTTTTTGTGCCACCCGCCCACACATCCGTTGAAACCCTCATGGCTGATCTTGAAAAATTTGTGCACAATGATAGTGATCTATTACCAGAACTATTGAAAATTGCGTTGATTCATTATCAATTCGAAACCATTCACCCATTTTTAGACGGCAATGGCAGAGTAGGCAGATTACTCATCACATTGTATCTGGTGAGCAAAAAAATACTAAAACAGCCCGTCCTCTATCTTTCCGATTTTTTTGAACGCAACCGGTCCCTTTATTATGACAATTTAATGAGTGCGCGGGAAAAGAATGATTTAACACAATGGTTCAAATTTTTTCTGGTTGGGGTTACGGAGACAGCACAAAAAGGCATTCAAACCTTTGACAATATTTTGCAGTTGAAAAAGCAAATCGAGCAAGATATCAGTGCTTTAGGAAATCGAGCAGCAAACGCGCAGGCGGTTGTGAATCAGCTCTATAAACGTCCGTTGATAAATGCTCCGATGATCGCTGGAATTACCGGATTGACACCCAAATCCGTTTATAAGCTCATTGCCACATTTGAAGAATTGGGCATACTTAGAGAAGTCACTGGTGGGAAACGAAAAAAGCTTTATCTGTTTCAAGACTATATCAATTTGTTTTACGCATAAATCTGGACAGAATTTTTTACCATGTTCATTCACGGGTTGCTTAAGGTTCGTGAGGCGTGTGGGTATCCTCAGCCCAATTTTGGTGTTTAAGGTCTGAGCTGGTTAAAAAAGTTGGGTTATACTATCTTATTGAAAGTTTTTAAAAGACCGCGAGAATCTTTCGAAAGGATTCAAGTTCCAAACCTGACTTCCATTTTTTAACAGAAATAATTATCCCTTAATCCCGGTCTGTTTTTCCATGGGATTCCTATAATATTGTGTTCTTTTTTCTTTCATCTCAAAAAATAGAGTTGTAAGTTTGCCGCACCCGATACCTGTCGTTCAAAGTCGTAATAAATCACTTTTGCACTGATCTCCATTCGCATTTATTTTGCAACATCGATTCAAAGGAAGTCTGGCGAAAATCGAAATAAGGGCCAGCATTGTCAAGAATTCAAATCAGACGAATAAAGAATGCATAGTTATCTGAAAACTTTCCCCATCGCTGTCATCCACCTTGATGCACAATCGAAGCCAGTTTTTGCCAACAACGCATTTTTAGCTTTTTATGGAGCCCAGGATTTTCAGGATTTTAAAGGAACTGCACCCATTCCTTAATACCATTGAAGCGCATCCGCCACAAAACCCCATCGCTACCAATATAAACAAGAAACCTGTCGTGATTCGCTACACGCGCCGTGCAGTTAAAACAACCACCAATGGAGAAAACTAACTGAGCTTGATTATCGGCGCACTACCCGCGGAAATTGAAACACAAAAGGAACTTGCACGGCAAAAACGATAATTTAAATACAATAATCAATCTTACTTTCGATATTCTGCTAAAAATCGATTTCTCCTATCACGTTCATTGGGTAAGCTGGCAAGTTGAGGAGATTCTCGGTTACAATACCGCTGATGACAAACACCAACTTACTTGATTTCATTCATCCGGAAGATCAGGACGATTTTTGCCACACAATGCGGCAAATCAGTTTTAATATGAATGCGGATATCGAGCACATCCGAATTCGCAATAAACTGAATACATGGTCATGGTTCCGCTGCCGCATCTATCAGATTTACCTCGACGGTAAAGAACAACTCGGCGCCCAGGTAGCTTTGCATGATGAGCACTTACGCGTTATGGCAGAACGCTCGTTACGTGCACGTGAAGCACGTTACAGCTCGTTTATTGATAATTTTCCCGGTACAATCATCCAATTCAACTTTGAAAATGACATTACCTTCGTCAACCCTTCCTTTAAAAATATTACAGGCTTTAGCACCGAGGTTGCCTATTCAAGTAATTTTCTGGAAAACTTTATTGACACCGAAAGTCTTGCCAATTTTCAATCGCACTTGCTTATCGCACAAAAAGGATATACAACGCAAACTGAAATAATCTACTCCACACTTGAGGGTAAGCTTCGCACGGCAATCGCGACAATCATGCCTTTATCGGAACGAGACAGGGTAACCAGCACCTGTGCTGTACTTCGAGATATTACACACGAAAAATTGATGCAGGATCAACTCATTCAAACGCACAAAATGGAGACGATCGGGACGATGGCCCGCGGTATCGCCCACGAATTCAATAACATTCTTACAGGCATAATCGGCAATACCGCTATTTTGCGTGACAGCATCTCCATCGATGAATTTACTGATCAAACTATCTCAGAAATTGAGCACGCAACCGGGCGCTGTACCGAGCTCACCCGCAGTTTGCTCACATTCAGTCGCCAGGGGAAAACCTCCATTGAGCCAACAGATTTGAATACGCTGGTGCAAACGATGATTCACTTTCTGCGAAAAATAATCCCAACATCCATCACGATAGAGGCACCAACGACTTTGAATTTAAGCCCGGCTCTGGTCGATCAGGGTCAAATCCAACAGGTCATAACGAACCTTGTTCTAAATGCCCATGATGCAATAAAAAAACAGGAAAGCAGCCTGGAATCGCAAGGGAAAATATCCATTTTCATCGATGAGCTTGAGGTTTCTGAAGAAAATATGTCAAAGAACCTTGATGCATACGCAGGCAAATTCCTGAGAGTGAGCATTTCGGATACGGGATGTGGAATTCAAGATGAAAATTTATCTCAAATTTACGATCCATTTTTTTCAACCAAGGAAGTCGCACAAAATTCCGGGATGGGGCTTTCTATTGCTTTTGGCATCATCAAAGACCACAAGGGCTGGATTGAAGTTGAAACAGAAGAGAATGTCGGAACGACGTTTCAGTTTTATCTCCCCACCATGGATGAAAGCTTTAAAGAAAACAGGTATATCAACGAAAAGCTCTATTGCCCGGGTGGAACTGTGCTCATTGTCGATGATGATGAACTTGTGCGCAACGTTGCGAAAAAGAGCCTTGAACGGTATGGCTATCACGTTCTTACTGCACAAAATGGTGAAGAAGCCTATGCTGTTTATAAAGCCAATGAAGCATCGATTGACCTGCTACTTATCGATCTGACAATGCCGGCGTTGAATGGCAGAGCATTGATTGCAAAAATACATCGCCGTAACCCGGAAATAAAAGCGATACTCTCCAGTGGGTATGAAATCGATGGCAAATTTCCCGATAACAACACAAAGTTTTTACCAAAACCCTATGTTATGACAGATCTCATCCGGTTGGCTGGTGAGCTGCTGCAGAAATAAAAAACCCGCTTGTAGCGTCCTCGCGATACAAGCGGGCCAGAATAACGGGAAACGATCGCTCATTTCCCTCGGCAGACACCGGGATTAACCCGGTTTTTTTATCATGTCAAGAATCCATTCTGCAGCAGCTGCCATGCTCACCGCAATAAAATCAGCCTTGGCAGAACCGGGATCAACTTTTTTTCCGTATCCCGTTTGCACAAGAATGGATCGCATCCCCGCATTTTTACCAGCTTCAATGTCCGAAATTTTATCCCCGACCATAAACGAGAACAGTGGCTCCACACCTGTATCCTTCATTGCTTTTTCCAGCATAAACGGTTTTGGTTTGCGGCAGCGGCAATCGTCTTCAGGAGCATGGGGACAGAAATAGCTATGCATGATTTCAATTCCCTGCTCTCCCAGCAATCTTTGCATTCGAACATTTACAGCACGCGCATCATCCGTAGAAAAATAGCCTCGGCCAATACCCGATTGATTGCTGGCAACAGCAAATACGCCACCCTGTTGAGCCAATCTTTGTAACGCCGGAACCACTTCAGGCAGAAGTTCAACTTCGGTTGGATCGGACAGGTAGTCTTTTTCAGTGATCAACGTACCATCCCGATCGAAAATGACAAGGAATTTTTGCGGTCTTTCTGTCATAACTCAAATCAATTATATTTCCCAGAACCTGGACCATTCGAACCACAATTTCAAATACAACTCACGCCGGATTCGCATTTCATCGTGTCTGTTGTCGAAATTCAACACATTGCCAGCGCGGCCAATAAGCGACAAATAAATAAAAGATTTTGGATGCCAACGCAAGCCCAGTTCATAAATTTGCGAATACTCCACCAGACCACTCGGGAATGGTTCATCATATCCTTCATCGATATCGTATGCCATCCAGGGTGTATCAAATTCACCATCAACCCGCCCTTCACCATGGCGACGAATATCAATATGTGCATTTACCAGCAAATCACAGGGTAAAAATTTAGTACCATAGACTATCCAGCGATCAAAATCGTTGCCCAGAAAATGTCCAACAGGTTTATTGCGATGGACATATTTTTCAGCTTCGGGCATCGTGTTGTAAGTTCGGTTGGTCACTCGTGTATACTCAACACCCAAAGTAAGACCATCAATTCCTGCGGGATCGGCATAGCGTGTGCCGAGCATAATTCCAACCTCACTTGGCTCCAGATCAGCTGGTTCTTTGCTGTCAATCTGGAAATCATCAATGAGCACTTGTCCGTAGACTTCCATTCGTTTTCGCGGAAACCAGGCGAAATCAAACAAGCCAAGACTGTTGCCACGAATTTCAGGATCTTCATTTAATTGCTCACCATGGTAAATAACAAATGGATTTAAATAATAAAATTCCATGCCATGCGCTCCCCCCCAAAGGATAAACTGCGAAAGAGCAAGTTGCACACGGTTGCCAAACAAATACAATTCAATACGCCCACCGCTCATGTAACGGTCCACCCACGCTTCCTGAATCGAATCAGCACTTGTGAAAAGTTTCAGGCTATTCAATTTGCTGATGAAGTAACTAAATTGTGCTCGTCGGCTGCGAAGTTGAAAAAAGAGCTGATCAAAAGGTCTGGACGCATCGGAAACCGCCAAAGCTGCATCGTAGCCACAGCCCCAGCGAATGTAATCACGGCCAAATTTGATTTGTACTTTTTGTGTTTGGTATTTTATATAGGCCTGTTCCGTTAATGCGGTAATATCTCTCCAGGATTTTCCCAGATAGGCCTTATCATTTCCAAAATTCTGATCAACATCAATGGCATTAAAAATAGTTAAATTTTCTGAAAAACGAAGCCCGGAAAACCAGCGTACACTGGAAAGAAAACGATCGTTCCCAACCATGCTTCCATGTTTTTCAATAAATAAAGCCCCCATTTGCAAAACCGGATTCTCAAGTTGACGCTCTCCGGATCTGACATAGCCATACAAATGTTGTGCAATCCGGTTCGATAAAAAATCAGCGTATTTTCCCGGAACATTTGATTCAAGTACCTGTGCCATGTCGCCGAAATTGAGCGGTTGCGTTGCCCATCCGGCCAGAGGGACTTGATTACGCAATAAAAGTTCATTTGCATAATCAAAAACCCAATGGTAGGGCTGCAAACTCAGTTTATTTTGTGCATGACCGAATCCGGAACAAAGAACAAAGAAAGCAATGCACCGGGAGAATCGCTTAATAACAATTCGTCCCCGCCAAAAGCCTCGCATGGTGATTAAATCTCCTCCTGAGTGGTGACTCTGATTGGTGGCAACTCCAGACTTTCAGTGCGACTGGACAGAATTCGCCTTCTTATCGGAAAAATCTCAATAGGCGTTGTTGTCGTTCAAACTTTTAAACAAGGTCAATCCGATGATCTTCAAATCGAAAAGAAAGGACCAATTTTCCAGATAATACAGGTCGTATTCCAACCGTTTTTGAATTGAAGTGTCGCCGCGCCAACCATTGACCTGCGCCCAGCCTGTAATCCCTGTTTTAATCTGATGCCGCACCATATATTTGGGAAACCTGTCCTTAAACTGCTGTGCAAAATACGGCCGTTCTGGTCGTGGCCCGACGATACTCATATCGCCGCGTAACACATTCCAGAATTGTGGTAGCTCATCGAGACTTGTTTTGCGTAAAATCGTGCCAATCCATGTTCTGCGATTATCATTATTCGTCGTCCATGTCACATCACTTTCGCTTGGGGGGGCGACGCGCATCGTACGAAATTTATACATTTTGAATCGTTTTCTGTTGATGCCAATCCTTTCCTGCGAGAAAAAAACAGGGCCGGGTGAGGTCAATTTTACAATCAGCGCAATCAGAAGAAAAACTGGCATGCCAAGCACGATAACCGAGGAAGAAAATACAAAATCAAATGCACGCTTTGCGATAGTGTACCCTGCATTATCCGTGGGCAACGAGCGCACGCTTACAATGGGGAGCCCTTCAAGGTTTTTAATGTTTGTTTTCGGCTGAATAATCTTAAAATAATCCGGCACAATTTCCGATTCGATTCCCTCATATTCGCATTTTTCCACAATGCGGCAGATCTTGTCATAGGCCCGAATGGGAAGTGTAATAATGACTTTATCAATATGATTTTCATGAACGGTACGCGCTAATTCTTTGGTTCTTCCAATAATTTTCACCCCATGTTGTTTCGGATAATAGCTATTGGTATTGTGATCATCAATAATTCCGACTATTTGATAACCAAAACTCTTGTTACGGGTCAATGTGTTGATGAGCCTGTCAGCAATATCTCCTGCTCCGACAAGCAGCAAACGCTTAACATTTAGTCCCTTCCTTCGAAGGTATTTCAACACACTGCGGATCAAAATGCGTTCAAAACCTACCAGAATAAAAAAGGTTATGCCAAACAGAATAAAAGTCAACCGGCTGAAGCTGGTTTCACGATAATAAAATGTAATCGCCGAAAGCGAAAGCACAAGAATGACACTTGAGCTTAAAATTGGCATCAGATCAATAAATACCGATTCAATACGTCGCGTCTGGTAAATATTGAGCATGTAGAATGAAATCACCGTAAGTATGGGTGCAGCGATGCACATGATCACGTAGCTATTGTAGTCTGGAATTTCTACCTGTGCGAAAAAACCTGAGTAAAAACGAAGATAAAAAGCCACGACAAATGCTGTGAACGTGAGAACAATATCACCAATAACCAGCGTAAAATGAAAAATACGAGAGTGTTGTTTGAACATGGTGCTTTCCTGTCTCTCCCCGATATCCTAGGTATCCAGCTGCCTGCCTTTAAAAGTTGAAATCCCACCCATGGATATAAAAATCTGAGCTGAATGACAGCTTGCTGTGTTTGTAATGTCCTTATGCTGCAATTCAATAAACTTATTTTCACTCGATAGGGACATTGCCAACGAAAAATCTCAGGATTGAGTAACCTGAGGAGAATTTACAGCCTCTCCCAACGTTGGCATCGTTCCATTTTCTGTTTCAGATTGTCGGCGTTTTTCCACCTTAACCTTGAGCTTTTTAAGATTGTTATATATATCATTAAAATCATCCTTGCTGGCAAAGAGCAAAAAATCGAAAAATCGTTGACGGAAGAGCGAATTTTGAAACCGGAAAGTATGCCGGCGAATAGCAGGACGGTCATTAAAAAATATTTCATTCTCCTCGAAAGACCGAATCGCCTGAACCAGACTTTCCACGGATTGCTCATAAAAAAATAAACCCGTCGGTTGCTCTACCTGCTTTTCCACATCCAGTGGCGAAATGGAATCCTGCACACCGCCTCGGCCAAAAGCTATGACAGGGGTACCACACGCATTGGCTTCTACGGGAATGATACCAAAATCTTCTAAACCCGGGAAAACAAGCGCTTTTGCCTGCGAGAGCAACCGGGCGACCTCCGCATCAGACTGCCAGCCTAAAAACTCGACATTCGCACTGGCTCTTTTTTGCAAGTTGGCCAATTCTGGCCCAGTTCCGATAACTTTTAACGGGAGACCAAGCTCAGCAAAAGCATCGACAGCCAAATCCACGCGTTTGTAAGGCACCAACGAAGAGAAAACAACATAATAATCCGCCACCTCATCGGTCGTGGCAAAATGATCAACGTTGACCGGAGGATTGAGGATCGCCGATTCCCGATGATAAAATTTGCGAATTCGTCTGGCGACAAAGGAGGAATTGGCGACAAAAAAGTCGACTCGGCTGCTGGAAGCGACGTCCCACATACGCAGGAAATTGGCAAAAAAACGGTATGCAGCCCGTGCCAGCACGTTCCCTTTTTGAGCGGGGAAATAGGTAAAATGCAAATCCCAGATATAACGCATGGGTGAATGAATGTAAGAAACGTGCAAAGCATCCGGCCGCGTGATAATGCCTTTGGCGACACAGTGACTTGTGCTGAGGACGAGATCATAACCGGTCAGATCAAAATTTTCCATCGCCACAGGGAAGAGTGGCAGAAACTTGCGATAGTGGGAACGAATACCGGGGATTTTTTGCAGGAACGATGTCGTAATACGATGCTTTTCAATTTCCGGATGCAGTTTGCCCGGCACATGAATGAGCGTAAAAATATCTGCAGAGGGAAAAAGGCGGCAGAATTCAAGCAGAACCTGTTCCCCACCGCGCATGCCTGTTAGCCAATCATGTACCAATGCAATTTTTAATTCGTTCATTTTTCTCTCAAAGTTGTAGGTTTTTAAAGTGCTTGAGAAAATTAATCAGTAAACTGTCTGCTCCTGATTATCCTGAATTCGCGCATTCCAGCCTGAGGTTTGCGCGGCATGTTCGCCATTTTTTTGCAGCAACAAAATTGGTGTATGGCTCAAGGATTTCAGTCGACCGCCTAAAAAGTCCCCCCCAAATCGCGCTGGAAAAGGATAAAAGCCAACACCATAACTATTTACCAGTTTGAAATTATTGTTGTAGGTCGCAAACTTGATAAACGCATGGTAGGCAAAAGCACGCACATGGGGACCAAAAAGGCGAATTGAACTGGGTTGCATGCCCAACAAAAGCATAATGCGATTATGAAAACTGGATAGATTAGGCACAGAAAAGATGAAATGACCACCCGGCTTAAGCACGCGGTAAATTTCATCGAGCGGGTGATAGATTTGTTTAAGGTGCTCGAATACCTGATTGCATATAATCACATCAAAGGTGTGGTCTCCAAAGGGAAAGGTATCCTCTTCAAGATCAAGTTTCGCAATTTCGACACCGTTTTCTTGTGCTTTCAAAATTTGCTCGTCAAATATTTCGACGCCATATCGACCGGAGATGCCCAAAATATCAGCGTATTTTCGTGTTTTCACCCCATCCCAGCAACCGATATCCAGTAATTTTCCAGTGCTATCAACGCGATTCGATTCCCGCAATTCCTGGCAAAGTTGGGTGATTTTTTTATCCAGATTTTCATGGACTTCAGAACACAAATGGGACATGTTTTTTCCTATCGATTTATTGAGAGTTCTTCTGAGATGTCCGGACCGCGTGACAACGCAAAGTTCAACCGGTTACTGAGCTCGCCTGCACTGATTAAAGTCGAAGCATCGAAGTGCCCGGTTGAACAGAATCCGGCTTCGGCAAGCTCAGCCTCCGTGGATTTTCGCATAGTCTGGACAGAGTCCTCCGTTTCCGGACCCTATTTATATTAGCTAGCTATGCCATCAATTCAAAACAAGCATGCGTTCCAAAACACGACGCGTTTCGTGGACACATTTTTCACGGGTATACTTCTGTGCTTTCATCCAGCCTTCTACAACAAATTGGTTGCGGGCAGCAGTATTTTTTAACATAAATTGTATTTTTTCGGAAATATCATCAGCATCATACGGATCGCAATAAAGGACAGCATCGCCGCAGACTTCTTTAACAGCGCCAATTCCGGCCGCAAGAACCGGTGCACCGCTGGCCATCGCTTCCAGTGGAGGGAAGCCAAATCCCTCGTATGTCGAAGGGAAAACAAACAAAGTCGAGTTTTGGTAATAATACTTCAGTTCTTCATCAGTGATCAAACCGGTAAAATGCACCCTGTCTTCCAGGCCGCTGTATTCCTGAGCGAGATTGGATTCGCCGGTGATAAAGCCACTTTTTTTCCCTACGATGACCAAATCTTGTGCAAAGTCCTGAGCAATTTTTTTAAATGCCTGCAACAGTCGTTTGATATTTTTATGCGGTTTAACATTGCCGACATACAAGAGATAGGGTTTTGCCGGTGGATTTTTTGATTTTTCCTGAGAAAGCCAGAATGAACGCAGGCCGTTGTGCACAACCTGAATTTTATCTCCCGGTATATCGGTGAAGCGGATTAATTCCTCTTTGCTGAAGCTGGAAACGCTAATTACTGCATCGGCTTTGTTTTTTAAAGCGTTAAACATAAGACGGGAATATATTTTTTGATGCAGTGGCAACATATCACTCATGGCTAAATGGAATACATCGTGTACGGTGACGAGTAATTTGCCACAATAAAAAACCGGGATATTATAATGTGGGCTCCAGAAAACGTCGACATCCCGTGGGATCTTCCTTTTAAGCGAAATTTGTTCTGCAACGGAATATATTGGGCTGCCACAATTAATTATTTCAAAATTCCCGCTTGAATGACCGAAAAATTCATCATGGGTATTTTGCGGGCCAATCAAATAAAAATAGACGTTTGGCATCTCTCCAACCAGAGCAGGAACAACATCCCTGATGTAACGACCGATTCCGGAATGATGCAGCATGCGAACATCGATGGCAACTTTTTTCATGAGGGTTTTTTCAAGTGGCGTGTGTAAGACACAGTTAAGGAAATAATGACTACAAGAAAAATATTTATCTCGATGGTGAAGAGCATAAGCTTGTGATCAAAAAGCTGTGAAACCATAAGTCCGGCGATACCTGCAGCAAATCCCAACGCAGCACTCCGTAACTCCGGATCGTTGGCTTCTTTCCAGACACGAAGTAATTTGTACAACGCCATAAACAACATCGTTAGTACAATGACAAGCTCAATGAAACCTTTGGCTTCCATTAAAGTCAAATAGGAATTGTGTCCGGCTGGCGTCCAGGCGTAATGGTGGTAAAAAGAATCCACGATGTAAGGACTGACGAAGCTGTAACCGAATAAAAAAGTAAATGGCGTCGCATTAATATGCTCGATTGTTGCCTGCCAAAACGGGAACCGCTGGTACAGCGTCGCATCCGTTGTAAAAACGTAATCATAGATAAAATCGATAAAGTCATTATTAATCAGGATGAGCACAAGGAGGAAGACAAATCCAAAGATCATCACTAATTTTGTGCGGCCTTTCATTGCATACAATGCGATAAGAACGAGTGAAACGGCAAATCCTACCCATGCGGAACGTGAATAACTGAAATACAAGGCAATCGAGGAAAACAACGCCACTCCTCCGTAAAACAACGAACGCGAATTTACTTTTTTATTTAATTTCACCGCAGACAGGCAAATAAAAAATGGCGCAAGCAAGACCAGGAAGGCACCCAATTGGTTTTTTTGCCCAAACGTACCCCGGGCTTCAAAATAATTCAAAGCAAAGCGCGAGCTGAAATAGGAGAAGATATCGTAGCCTTTTACAATGCGGGAAGTCTCATCACCAACATTTGGATTTGTTACATAGAAATTTTCCGAAAAATGCTGCAGGACAGCAAGCAGGGATTCACCGAAAACAACCAGTGCAAAAATCAAATTCAAACGAGCGATATTGCGGTAATTAAATGTGTATGACTGGATAATACCATAGAGTGCGACATAGGTAAAGAGCGTTATGACGACTTTCCATGCTTCCGTCAACGAAATAAAATGAGCCGCGATCAGTAAATGCAGCACGTCATACAAAATAAATATACTAAACAAAACATTGAGTGGATTGCGGGGGAGAATTAAGCTGTAGCGGCTGATGAGTGTCACGCTAACCAGCATGAAAAACAGCAATCCAAGGTTGGTTACCAGGTATGGGTTGATCGCCGTACCGAAAAGCAATCCGCCAAAATAAAGGAAGATAATGTATTCATATTTAAAAAAATTAAGCGTGCTCGATTGCAATGTGCTCACGTGAGGTTTCTCCATGAAAAATTTCCACTATTTGTTGATAGCGCGTGTGCCAACTGAATTTTTCCAAATCGACGATAGGTCGAGGCTCCTGCAAAGCATGTTTTAAGGCCACGAAAAACTCCTGTTTATTTTCTACCCGATGAAATGGTGCGTCAATTTCCGCGAGCTCCCGCCAGTCGCTACTGACGACAGAAAGGCCACAAGCGAGGTATTCATACAATTTGAGCGGATGAATCGAATCTACAACCGGATTCGACGCATCAAAGGGGATGATACCGACCTTGGCATTCCTCATGTAGCGACCGATCTCAGAGCTGTCCCGTTTGCCGAGGATATAAATATTATCCAAATCATCGATGGCTTTTAAACTGATTCGTGGCGGCCCGATGATCACGAAAGAGACATCAGGAAGCCGTGTCGCGATGAATCTCATCAATTCGAGATCAAACCACTTTTCGATCGCCCCCACATAAATCACCCTTGGTTCGGGAATATTTTCGTATTCAGCCGGTACAATATTATCCTCTTGCTGCATTTTTTTCAGATTGACACCATTGGGCATGTACGTCCAGTTCTTTGCCCCACTTTCGATTATGTGCTGCTCAAGACCTTTCGACGTGTAGATTACATGATCAGCACGGGCGATGAGCTCCCTCTCTTTCGCCAAAGCGGCGTATGATACTTTATCAAATGCCGCAAAATTATCGGTAATCCGAAAAATAGTTTTGCGGCTCTCAACGACATCAATCCAGAAATGCTGGGAAACAGAATCGATAACCAGCATGTCCACCTTCAAAAAGCCAAGATCAGCAACTTTATCGACGACGTTTGGAAGTGTCCAGCGATGCCAATTTTCCAGAACTGTCGTGCTCCGCAACAACGGTTTATCGTACGGCGGGAAAAGAGTAAACGGTGAATAATAAATCAACTGGCCGTCACTATCGATTTCTCCCCCGCTTCGCCATGTCGTGAACCGGTCGAAAAAATCGCTTTTCGAGCCACTACGCAGCACATGAAAGGGAGAAATCGGATCCGAAAGGAAGAGAATGGACCATCCGTCCTGCAGGAATTCATTCGCCAGGTTGTTGGCGCCAACTTGAAAAGGCGAATTCCAATAGCTGTTTGCGGCCCATAGTATTTTTTTCTTCAAATGCAGATCTCCGGTTGTGTCAAATTACTTTATTCATTACTACTTATGCAGATTAATCATTATGACCAGGCTGTGTGAAAATGCAGCGT
>JACKDF010000017.1 GCA_020633655.1 Deferribacteres bacterium | reverse complement strand
AAAAGCCCGTCTTTCAAAGTCGGGCTTTTTTATTTAAGTTAATGACCAAGGGGCAGATAAAATTCCTACCGCCAATCCACATTAAAGTATTCTGTAATTGTAGTTTCTGTCTTTTGTATACGTCCTACCGAAATGAATTTATTCATTTAAGAGATTTTTCATTATAATTAATACGGACACCGTAATCACTGACGACACGTGATAATCCGAACCTGTTTCCTTTGTTCTCTTTACCTTTCACTTTGCCAGATAATACATCCTTGCTTAACGTTATCAAATCGCTAATACGTTTTTGTGTTTCCGGATTTTTCCCGTTGAAATGTCCGGGATAAAGGAACTTAATCCGGACCTCTTTCATTATCGTTCTCATTTTTTCGCAGGTTTCTATGAGTTCAGAAAAGGTGCCACTGAATAACAGCAAATTGCCTGATCCGAAGGAATCACCGCTGAAGCCGTAACCGGCCGTTTTGTCAATAAATGTCGTTGAGCCGGGTGTATGGGAAGGGGTAAAAACGACTTCCAGTTGTCGTCCGCCCAAATCAATGATCTCCCCGTCTTTAAGATAGTTGACTTTGCCATCATAATCTGGCATAAATTGCGCAATATTTGCCGTATCTCCCTGGTTAATGTAAATCTCAGGAAAACGATCAATGGATCCGACATGATCAGGATGCACATGTGTAGCAATTAGCGTAATCGATTTCTTTGTTATTGAAGCTACGATTGAATCCAAATTGGTGATTTTCATTCCGGTATCTATCAAAACGGCTTTATCATCTCCTTCAACGATGTAGATGCTCTCGAAAAACGCCAAGTGTCCTGAACCCACCCAGGTACGCTCATCAAGCTGATGGATGATGACGTCTTCATTTCTGAAAACCTCCTTACCCTTAATTTCCAGGGCGGGCATTTGCGCAAATAGTGCAAGGTGGAAATTTGCAAAAATAATCAGAATTAATATCAAAGTTTTCATTTTTCATGCCTTTAAATTTGGAAAACCGATTCTGTCTTCTATATAAGAAAACACATCGTTGCATTGCATTAAGATATGCGGAAGGGCACAGTGAGCTATATTACTATAATCTCATTATCTTCAATAATTTGATCATATCTTTTTTTATTAAAAATATAGAGAAAAGGTGATCTGTGTGCTCCGATTTTTTTTTGTTCATCAAGTTTAATGATCAAACCAAGATTTATTAATTTTTTCGAAAAATTTCTGCTGTCAATTTTCCGCTCCAGAATGGTCTCGTATAAGGAATGAATTTCCGGCAATGTAAATTTCTCCGGCAATAGTTCATACCCGATTGGATGATGATGGATGAAGAGTTTCAACGCGTTTAATGCATCGTTCACGATTTTATTATGGTCAAGCATCAATTCAGGCAAACTTTTTATATCCCACCATTTTACATCTTCGCTGAATAAATCGCCTCTTGGGATGACTCTTGAATATTCCGTGAGTGCAAAAAAGCCAACGGTTATAACATTCTTAAACATCCAGTGATCCGGCTCGACCTCCACACCGAATTTTTTTGCTATCGATTCTGCATTGAAATTTCCCTCAGCGTTCCTGTTTGGATTGCTGAATATTTTAAATTGCCGTAAGTACAGGTTTTTTAGACTCGTTCTGTTGATAACAACTCGCATTGCAGCCTGCTCAAGCGTCTCAGTTTTTTTTATAAATCCGCCGGGCAACATCCATTTTTCAAAAATCTGCCATTTGTTTAGTAAGACTTTCAATTCTTTTTCATGGTATCCAAAAATTACATTATCAACGCTGAGACTTGGGTAATAATCTTTGGCACCCGTTGAAAGAATATCATTGTCGGTGTTCTGACTCACATTATGCATACTTATTCTTTCTTCTGTTTTATTAGGACTTAAAAATTCTTTACAATTTAATACGTATTTTTGACAATATGAAGCTGGATGCTTCAATATTATAAATAAACTTCTAAAAAATACAATAAGTTTATTTTATAAATTTTCTCATATATATAAATTAAGTTATTGCTTAAATAAATATAAATATTGTATTTAATTATTTTCTTTGTGTTCTGTTGGAAAAAATAATTTGATTTTTAAAAAAATTGCATTTATAATGCGTTAAAAATACGTAATGATTTTTCTTCTTTGAGTAAGACAACCAGAATATAATAAATTGAAATAAGTATTCCGTTCCAAATTACTATTAATCTGTTTATTAAAATTTTTGCAATGTCGCACTTACCTTGGATTTTTAAATAATGTCCTTGAACACCTGAAGGTTCATAAAATTTATATCCATGTACAGTTGACCAAAATTAGGAGGTCAAACATTCATGAGAAATTTCATTTACGCTTTGCTGTTTGTTCTTGTAGTGTGCTTCCCTGCTCTCCTCACCACGGGCTGTTCTCCCAATAAAAGTTCAGTAAATTTGCAACAAAACTTCCAGAATCCTCCAGCCGAAGCCAGGCCGCGCGTTTGGTGGCACTGGATGAATGGCAATATCACAAAAGAGGGCATTCAAAAAGATCTGCAATGGATGCAGCGTAGTGGCATCGGAGGCTTTCAGAATTTTGATGCAAACCTTAACACACCAATTGTAGTCGAGAAAAAATTGGGATTCATGAAGCCCGACTGGAAAGATGCTTTTCGTTTTACAACCGAATTGGCTGATTCCATGGGGCTGGAAATGGCTATAGCCGGTTCACCGGGGTGGAGCGAATCCGGCGGCCCCTGGGTTGAGCCAAAAGATGGCATGAAAAAATATGTGTGGACAACAACACGTGTTACTGGTGGAGACGTCTTTAATGGAAAATTACTCCAACCAGCTTCGACAACGGGTCGTTTTCAAAATGTGGCACTTCCAACCCATTCAATGTTTGGCGAACCAACAGGCGACAGACCGACTTATTACCATGATGCTCTGGTTGTAGCCTATAAACTCTTGCCTGAAGATAAAAAACTATTCGAACTCAATCCTGAAATTTCTTCCAGTGGAGGACATTTTAATCTCAATGATTTGACTGATGGGGATTTAAATAAAACATCTTTTCTTCCGCCCATGAAAGTGGATGAGGATATGTGGGTCCAATATGAATTTGTGTCGCCGCAGACTTTTAAAGCTGTATCAGTTGTGGGGGCAAACACTGCTGCAATGGGAGATTTTGGCGGTGTGCCGCAAAATCGAAGATTATTGATCAGCAATGATGGGATTACTTTCAAGGAAATCGCCATCTTTACGAACAGTATTAATCCCCAAAATACGCTTGCCTTTAAACCTGTGCAGGCAAAATATTGGCGGTTTGCAGTCAAAACACTGCCTCCGCCTAACAATCTTATTCTGGCATCGATGGGGATTGATTCACATGCAGATAAATCTGAAGGTATTCACCTTGCTGAGTTCGACTTATTTAACACGGATCGTATCGATCAGTTTGAGGACAAGGCAGGCTTTACAGCCTGGAGAGAAGATAATAAATTCTACCTTGAATCAAACGCAGATGCGATTCCAACAACTGATGTGGTTGACTTAACAGATAAAATGCAAGCCGATGGTTCTCTCGAATGGCAAGCACCGGAAGGCGACTGGATTATTTTACGCTTTGGCTACACGCTCACTGGCCGACAGAATCATCCTGCTTCACCGGAAGCGACCGGACTGGAAGTGGATAAGCTGGATAAAGACGCTGTTCGCAGCTATGTCAATACCTACCTCGATATGTACGAAGACGCCACCGGTGGACTGATGGGTGAAAAGGGACTGGGTTACATGATTCTCGACAGCTACGAAGCCGGACACATGACCTGGACCAGCGCGCTGCCGCAGGAATTTAAAACACGTCGCGGATATGAAATCACATCCTGGATGCCGGTACTGACAGGCCGGATTGTAAAA
This sequence comes from Deferribacteres bacterium, assembly GCA_020633655.1. GTDB lineage: Bacteria > Zhuqueibacterota > Zhuqueibacteria > Zhuqueibacterales > Geothermadaptataceae > Bioreactorimicrobium. The sequence continues at coordinate 27,640 of JACKDF010000017.1, read as the reverse complement.
AGCCGGGAAGATAGCGAAAAATTTCTTTGGGATTTCAGGAAAACCATCGGTGAGCTCATCGCTGAAAACCATTATGATGTCATTGGCGAAGAATTGCATAAACGTGGCATGAAACGCTATACCGAATCGCATGAGGCTTTCCGGGCTTACCTCCCCGATGGTATGGATGTAAAACGCAATTCGGACATTCCTATGAGCGCTATGTGGATGCCAGGCGGTTTTAGTCCGGGTCCCGATGAAGCGCCACACAGCAAAGCCGATATCCGGGAGAGCGCTTCGGTCGCGCATATCTATGGCAAACCGTACGTGGCTGCGGAATCAATGACGTCAATCAATAACGCTTTCACTTTTCATCCGGAAAAACTTAAAAGAACAGCAGATATGGAGATGGCCTCCGGTTTGAACCGATTTGTTATTCACACATCGGTGCACCAGCCGTTGGATAATCTAAAACCGGGATTTTCTCTCGGACCTTTCGGGCAATATTTCACCAGACAGGAAACATGGGCAGAACAAGCTCGACCGTGGATCGACTACTTGGCGCGAAGCTGCTACATGCTGCAGCAAGGCCGATTTGTCGCTGACGCGCTGGTTTATTACGGTGAGAACACAAATCTGACTTTGGAATTCAGGGAAGAATTACCGGAAATTTCCGGGTATGAGTATGATTTTATAAATTCTACAGCACTTCTTGAAGTGGTGAGCACACAGGATGGCAAGATGATCACACCGGGCGGCGGTTCCTATAATGTTTTGGTTTTACATAAAAGCGCTAAAAATATGACGCTTCCGGTTTTGAAAAAAATTAAAGAACTGGTTGATGCAGGCGTTACCGTTACGGGCACAAAACCTGAACGAACACCGAGTTTGTCTGATGACCCACAGGCGTTTGCAGAACTGGTGGATACGATTTGGTCGAGTTCTAATGTCTCCGACAAACCAGCAGCAAAGACACTTAAGTCTATTGGTGTGGAGGAAGACGTCATTATTTCCGGCAACAGCCATGAAATTCTCTATGTGCATCGCAGTGCTCCCGGCGTGGATATCTATTGGCTGGACAATCGCAGCGCCGAGAAAAATCAAGCGGAGATCAGTTTCCGAATAACTGGCAAAGCGCCAATGTTGTGGCATCCGCAAACTGGAGAAACAAAAGAAGTTTCCTGGAAAATTGACAATGGCCGTACGATTGTTCCGCTGGAGTTTGCGTCATGGGAAGCTTTTTTCATCGTGTTCAAAGATAAAACCGACCAATCGAGTCACACCATTGTAGAAACGACCGAAGAGTTGATAACCACAGTTTCAGGTCCATGGCAGGTTCGCTTTCAGAATGGGCGCGGCGCACCGGAATCTGCCATGTTTGCCTCCCTCGAATCGTTCTCAAAAAATGATGATCCTGGTATAAAATATTTTTCCGGCACGGTCACATACCGGAATGCGTTTCAATTGACAGCCCTGGGTGAAGGAAGTCGCGTTCTGCTTGATTTGGGCGAGGTGAAAAACCTGGCAGAGATTTCCGTAAATGGAAAAAATCTCGGCATCTTGTGGAAAACGCCATTCAGAATGGATATAACTGAAGCGGTTAAAACCGGAGAAAACACCCTTGAAATCGCCGTGACCAACACCTGGGTCAACCGACTGATTGGCGATGCGCAACCGGGTGTGAAAGAGAAGGTCACATTCACCGTCATGCCCTTTTACCGAGCCAACAGTCCATTGCTGCCTGCGGGTTTGCTAGGTGATGTGAAATTGATTCGCGCTTTTCAGGAAAATAATACTGATAAGTAGAAATGCAATTCGTCCGGGACAGTGTCATTCCGGCAAGTTTTTAGCCGGATTCCACTTCTGTTCACCTCAACCAAATATGGATTCCCGATAGAAGCATTCGGGAATGACAAGTAACGATAGGTTGGGGATCGACTCAAAATAGAGGGATTTTACAGTGAAATACAGAACTCAATTATCTCTAATCGCCTTGTTGTTTTATATGAATAATATGACCGTAGCCCAGAACATCATTCATCTCTACGACGGTCCGGCGCCCGGTTCGGAAGAGTGGACATGGAGTGAGCAAACCAGTGCCAACAATATGTTTGATGTTGAAGTCGTTTACAATGTGGCAGATCCAACAATCACTGCCTATTTGCCACCGAAAGAAGCTGCCACAGGTGCCGCGATCATCGTCGCGCCGGGTGGAGCTTTTCATACCCTGAGTATTCACAGCGAGGGATACGATGTAGCCCCGTGGTTGAACAGCATAGGGATCGCTGCCTTTGTTCTAAAATATCGACTTGCCAGGAGTTTTACCGATAATCCGGTCGCTGAGACCATACAAAAAATGCAGGATTCTGCGTCCCTGGATAAGGAAAATGAACCCATCGTTCCTTTGGCTATGGCCGATGGCCTGGCTGCGGTGAAATACGTGCGGGATCATGCAGCAGAAATGAACATCGATCCGAAAAGAATTGGCTTTATGGGATTCTCGGCAGGCGGTACTTTGACCATGTGTGTGGCTTACAATGCCACAGATGAAAACCGACCCAACTTCATTGCGCCAATTTATGCCTATGAACCGGCAATCATTGGTTCACAAGTGCCAGAAGCGAAAACTCCCATTTTTGTTGCAGTTGCCGGCGATGATCAGTTGGGCATGATGCCGATGAGTGTCAAAATCTACAAGAAATGGCACACTGCCGGACAACCTGCGGAATTGCATATCTATGAAAAAGGCGGCCATGGATTTGGCATGCGCATACAAAATCTGCCGACGGATACATGGTATGAACAATTCGCTGAATGGATGAAAATGCATGGGATATTTAAACCCGTCGTCGCAACCCATCCTTTTCAACGCATTCCTTCGCCAAATGATACGTTGCGCTCTGTTGTGAGAAATTCTGATGGGAAAATTCGGTTCAGTATTTATGCACCAAATGCCCATGAAGTGAAGGTTATGGGCGATTTCCCTGGAGGTTTTTTAGGGCCACAATTGAAAAAAGATTACAATGGTGTGTGGTCATTTACGACCGAACTAGCAGCTGAACCGGATATTTATACTTATGATTTCTTCGTGGATGGCATGAAAACGCTGGATCCATTGAACAACTGGTTTAAAGAAAGCAATAACGGTTTTTCTAACCTTGTGGAGTTTGTGAGCCCTGGAACTGAATTTCAATCGATCAAAGAAATACCCCACGGCAAGATTGAAATCCTGCATTATCGGTCGCAAAGCCTGGGAGGAATCGATCGACGTCTGCGTGTTTATTTGCCGCCAAACTACGATAAACTACCCACTAATAAAAAACTTCCAGTCTTGTATTTGTTGCACGGTGGGGGAGACAACGACGCAAGCTGGACTTCTGTTGGGCGCGCCAATTTTATCCTCGATAATTTGTACGCGGAAGGGAAAGTGAAGCCAATGATCGTGGTAATGCCATCCGGACATACACCAGTCAAAGCAATCGCTATGGGTGTTGGACCCGAACAAGATCCGTTTTGCAAGGATTTTCTCGAAGATATTGTGCCGCTCATCACAAAAACGTATCCCGTTTCAAAGAAGCGGGAGCATCGCGCTATAGCTGGCCTCTCAATGGGCGGTGTGCAAACTATGAATTTGGCTTTGTGGAATCCCAAAATGTTCTCCTATGTGTGTCCGTTGAGCACAGGTTATTTCCCCGACAATGTTAAGGAATTTGAGAAGAACCATGCTAACATTCTTCAAAATCAGGCAATTAATGAGTTTAAACTGTTTAAAATTTATATGGGTGGAGAGTCAGACATTGCCTATCAAAATAATTTGAACACCATGGCATTGTTTGATAAATACGGTATTCAGTATATCTATGAAAATGGCCTCGGTGGACACACGTTTTTAGCATGGCGCAGGAATTTATATGACCTAGCTCAGTTGTTGTTTCGAGATTAATAACAGATCGTCCGCGAATGTCCAAGTTGTGTGAAAAACCACGGAGGCTGAGCTTGTCGAAGCCGGATCAAGTTCAACCGGGCACTTCGACAAGCTCAGTGACCGGTTGAACTTCACGTTTTCATATACTCTGGACAAAATTTAATAGATTCGAATGAATTCTAAATTGAAAATCAAAATGGATGATAAAATGAAAAATTACATTCAAATGATAACGCTATCCGTCATTTTGAGCATAACAATCGCCCTGATTTATTCATCATGTACAAATCAGGCAAAGGTGCCGAGCCTAAATGTCGACGAAGTGATCGCTTCACTCACCCTTGAAGAAAAAGCAATGCTGGTCGTTGGCACCGGCATGGTGTCGCCATTCCCGGATTCTATTGCTGCAAAAATATTTGGCGATGGGCCGAATCCATTCAATTCGAAAATCGATGCGGATTCAGCTTATGTCGCGATGGTTGAAAAGCTCAACAAAATCGTCCCTGGTTCAGCGGGAAGAACGGCCATCATCCCTGAAGACGGCGTTACAACCATGGTTTTGGCGGACGGTCCGGCAGGGCTGCGCATTAATCCCCATCGAAAAAACGACTCGACATCCTATTTTGCCACCGCCTTTCCGATTGCCACGGCTTTAGCATCCACATGGAATACAGAATTGGTGGAAGAAGTCGGCAAGGCCATGGGTAACGAGGTGCTCGAATATGGCGTTGATGTGATTCTCGGGCCGGGGCTCAATCTGCAAAGAAATCCGTTATGCGGCAGAAATTTTGAATATTACTCCGAAGATCCATTGGTCACCGGAAAAATGGCGGCGGCCATGGTTAACGGCATTCAATCAAATGGTGTTGGAACCTCGATTAAGCATTTTGCCGCCAATAACCAGGAGACAAACAGGCTCACATCGAATACCGTCGTTAGTGAGCGCGCTTTGCGGGAGCTGTACTTAAAGAGTTTCCGAATTGCTGTTCAGGAAACCCAACCGTGGACAGTGATGTCATCCTATAACAAAATCAATGGGACTTATGCATCCGAAAGCCATGACTTGCTCACGAAAGTTTTACGCGACGATTGGCAATTCAAGGGTTATGTAATGACCGATTGGACCGCTGGTAATGATCGTGTTGCGCAAATGAGAGCTGGAAATGATCTGTTGATGCCCGGCGATCCCGAACAAATGGAAGCACTTATCGCTGCGGTTGAAAACGGAAAACTGGATGAATCTGTTTTGGATACCAATCTGAAACGCATTTTAAATGTTATGGTCAAGTCGCCTACCTTTCAAAAATATCAAAATTCCAACAAGCCAAATTTGCAAAAAAGTGCTGAATCAGCGAGAAAAGCAGGCAGCGAAGGCATGGTTCTTCTTAAAAACAACTCCAACACTTTGCCTTTTGGTGAAACTGTAAAAACTGTGGCGGCTTTTGGGATCGGAGCATACAATACCATCATCGGCGGCACCGGCAGTGGTGATGTCAATGATGCTTATAAAGTGTCTTTCGCGGAAGGTTTGCAAAAGGCAAATTACAATGTCTTAGGATCGTTGGAAGAGCTTTACGCTGATTATTTGGCGAAAAACAAAGCGCCTGATCTTGGCCTTCTATCGCTGATTAAAGGGACGCCGCGAACCCCGGAAATGATGGTTTCAACAGAAATGGTTAGAAAAACTGTGGCTGAATCGGATATTGCCTTAGTTGCTATCAGCAGAAATTCCGGCGAAGGCGGTGATCGCAAAGCGGAACAAGGTGATTTTTATCTAACCGACAGAGAAAAATCAATCATTTCAACTGTCGCCACTATTTACCACAAAAATGCCAAGAAAGTCGTTGTCGTCCTGAACATTGGCGGCGTTATCGAAACGTCGAGTTGGAGCGAGCAACCGGATGCAATATTAGTCTCCTGGCAGCCAGGGCAGGAGGCAGGTAATTCATTGGCTGATGTCCTCAGTGGCACAGTTAATCCATCTGGCAGGCTCGCGGTTAGTTTTCCAAAGTCATACAGCGATGTTCCCTCAGCTATATCTTTTCCGGGATATGAACTTGTAGGCGTCGAGTCCGAGCTCAAGTCACGCGATGATGATATCTTGTTTCCAAAGGTACCCTGGGAAATAGTTTATGAAGATGATATCTACGTCGGTTACCGATTTTACAACACTTTTGATGTGCCAGTCGAATATGAATTCGGGTACGGCTTATCGTACACTTCATTCGAGTTTGCTGACTTGAAGACGAGCTCTGATGAATTTGGTGACGATTTTGAAGTCAGTGTGACTGTAAAAAATACCGGGAATGAGGCTGGCAAGGAAGTCGTGCAACTGTATATCGCCGGGCCACAAACTAAATTGGAAAAACCCAACGAAGAACTACGGGGATTTGCGAAGACCAATGAACTCAAACCCGGCGAAAGTCAAACGATCGCAATAAAACTCAAATCGATGGATTTGGCTTCATTTGATGAGACAACATCTTCATGGATTGTGGAACCTGGCGACTACCAGATAAAAATTGGCTCTTCATCTAAAAAAATAGGACAAACAGCATCATTTAAGGTAGCGGATGAAATTGTCGTGCAGAAAGTAAGCAAAGCTTTAATCCCTCAAGTTGAATTTAAAAAATTATCCAGAAAATGATGAGAACTGAGGAGCACATTAAAATTGAGGAAACCAATACTACTTCAAATTACTTAATCAAATCGTGAGGAGGAAAGTTATGAAGAAGCAAATCATGCGGTTCTGCAAATCAGGTGGCATGCATGTCCTGTTGGCATTTTTGTTCACCACATCCGGTTTTTCTCAGACCATAACAATCAAGGGGAATGTGAGTGAAAAAGCTGGAAATCCGCTAATTTCAGCAAACGTTGTGTTGGAGGGAACAAATTTAGGGGCATCCACCGACAGGGAAGGTAACTACACTATTAAAAATGTACCCATCGGAAACTACACCCTTGCATTTCATTACATCGGATACCGCACCAAGAAAGAAGAAATTTCCGTTAGCACCTCTGATATGCAGGTCAATGCCCAGCTGGAAATGGACGCGCTCAACGTTGATGCCATTGTCGTAACCGGTGTTTTTGATGAACGCACGAAGATGGAATCTTCAGTCGCAATCTCGGTATTATCTCCGAAAGAACTTAAAATGCGAATGCCGGCAAGCGCTGCCGAATTACTCAAAAACATACCCGGTGTTTATGTGAATTCATCCCTTGGAGAAATCAGAAATACGGTTTATTCACGAGGTGTTTCTGTTGGCTCAAATGATGGTGCCTCGGGCTTTTATTATGTATCGATGCAGGAAGATGGCTTGCCTGTGACAAACGCTACTTATAACAACTATGGCCCGGATTATTTTTTAAGACAGGATATTACACTTGAAAGATTGGAAGCAGTAAAAGGTGGTACTGCTTCAATTCTTGGAAACAATGCACCCGGTGGAATTTTTAATTATGTTACAAAAATTGGTGGAATGGAATTCGATGCTGAGGCACGTGTAAAGTATGGATTAGAAGGTAATGGTAAAAATCCATATTACCGACTCGATGCTGGCTTTGGCGGTCCCTTAAGCATAGAACACAACATGACCTATTATGTGGGAGGTTTTTTTCGGCAAAGTGATGGTGCCAGGTACCCGGGTTACCCAATGAATAACGGCGGACAGATAAAAGGGAATATTAATAAATACTATGACAATGGTTCTGTGATGCTGTATGCAAAGTATCTGAATGATAAAAATGCCTGGTTTGAATTTCTCCCGACTGTAGGATTTACCGATCCAAAATTACCGACTGGCGTCGAACAAACGAACTCGGTTTTAATACCTGCTGTAAAAAATGAGTTTTATGTAAATGATACAAATGAGAAAAAAGAGTATGATTCCGAAGATAAAATCCATTCAAAAGATTTCTCGGTGGGTTTAAATTTGGATCATTCCTTTGGCAACGGCTGGAAACTTGACAACAAAGCGCGAATCTCCAACAAAAGCGCACTCTGGAACACGACAGCTGTTGTGTACCCATTTGCCGTTGATAATTTCATATGGTACGCTGTATCCGGAAATTTGGGAAGAATGGGTACATACTCATTTCAGGATAGGTCTGGTCGCGAACTCGCTAGCGTTACTCAGGCATTTGACCCTACCGCGCCTCCGTATCTTCCACCATTCTCTTTTACTGTGAATCATTCCGAATTACCGGGTGAAGCTATTCAGCCGAATTCACTCTTTTTCAATCCATTGAATTACTCTGAAAATGATGTGAATGAAGTAATGAATCAATTCAAGATTTCAAAAAAATTGGACAACATGAGCTTTACTGCTGGTGGATTTTATGGATATACAGACGCATATTGGCTTAACACGCAAAGCACAGGTGTAATTTACAGTCAAATGACTTCACCCAGACCTGAACCAACAATGATAACGTTGACAGATTTTGATGGTCAGGTTTATCAGGTGACCAATCCCGATGCCATAGCAAGTGGGGCGGATGGCGCGCATGCGGCTGTAAATGAAAGCAATGCTTCACAGAGTGATCTGGCTCTTTTCTTTGGACACAATTGGGAAATTAGTGAATTATTGAATTTGGATTGGGGAATCCGATACGAGACCATCAAAATTAAGGGAACCAACGATATTGCGCAAAATATTGATCCGGGCACTGGCGGTACAGACGGTGATTTATTGACCCTATATGATAATATGGTCGGTCAGGTTACGGATCACTATGATTATGACGAAACGGTTAATACATTTTCATTTTCCGCTGGTTCAAACTACAAGCTCAATGAAAATAATGCGATATATGGAAGGTATTCTCTTGGGGAAAAAGCACCAGATATGACAACATATCTATTCATAAATTCCCCGGCATCCGCTTTATCATTGAATCCGATCGCCCAGAAAATCCAGCAAATCGAATTTGGCTATAAAACCAGACAAGATGCTTTCACTCTATTCGTAACCCCGTTTTATAGCATTTTGAGCAATGTGCCTTCGCAATCCGTAGGTCAGGAAACGGATGATTTATCATCAGTCTATGCGACTTCGGTTTTGTATAATAAATTTAATTCCATGGGAGTTGAATTAGAAGGCAATTATGCAATTACATCGAATTTTGCAGTAAGGGCTGTTGCAACCTTTCAAAAATCAGAAGCGGTAGATTATCGCACCTGGATTATGGGACAAAATGGTTCGGCTGATGACACAATTGAAGATTTCTCTGGTAATGATACGGACAACCAAGCGAATGCTATCATCCGAATTACACCAAGTTATCAAGCAAAGAATTTCTTTGTTGCTGTAGATTGGACGTATATGGGTGAACGTGCTGCTAACGTACCTAATGCATTTTCATTGCCAAGTTATAATATGACACACTTGAACGCTGGCTATAACATCACACCGAAAGTCCAACTCCAACTCAATATTAATAACATATTTAATCAAAATGGAATCATGGGTTGGTCAGCGCCTGGTGGTTTTCCAGCAGCTTTGAACAGACAGGGCTTTACAAAAGAAATGCTGGAAGCAAATCCGAATGTTGTGTATTCAACATTAAGCCTGCCACCAAGAGCTGCGTTTATGACGGTAAATTATAAATTTTAACCTTTAAACGAACTGGGTTTGCAGCACAAGACACAGTTCAGTTTGTTTAGAAAATACCTTGTATTGTCAATTCTCACCTCAGTTTTGGGGTGAGAATTTTTTTTAAAAAAGGAACTATGGGCTTTAAATCTGATTGTATTCGTATTAACATACAGGTATTTTTTATAAAGCTTTAAAATCTCGTTTCATTTACGCTCTTCCAGAAATATGTATCATATATTCCGCCTTTTGTATACGTCCCATCATCATGAATTAGTTTATATTAGCATCGTTAAATTGATTCAACCGTCCAAACGAACTGTGCCAAAGAATTTAGGAGAAAAGTGTCATGCGAATAGCTGAATTGAACCATGGGGGACTTGGTGTAAAGTCGCGCTGTATTGCACTACTTGGCCTTTTCTTTTTCATTTCCTTGTGTTGCAGTAATCACCAAAGCTTTGAAGGAAAAACAATGGAAGAATCAAAACAGTATGAAATTAACATAATTATCGGAGATAGCGTTGTTCCTGCAATATTGTATGCAAATCCAACAACGGACGATTTTTTTTCATTATTACCGCTGGAGCTGAAATTGGACGATTATGCCAGCACAGAGAAATTATGTTACTTGCCAAGAAAACTTTCGACAAAAGATGCACCTTCGGGTTATAATCCTTCCATCGGCGATATCACGTATTATGCACCCTGGGGAAATCTGGCACTTTTCTATAAAGATTTTGGTTATGCGGAGGGGCTTATCCATCTGGGAAAGGTAGAAAGCGGTATGGATATGTTTAAAACTTCAAGCTCACTGCATGTGCGAATTGAATTCAGGAAATAAGAATTAGGAGCATATGAAATGAGAAAAATAAGAGCTGCACTCATTTTAATATTTACACTTCTGGTTTCGATAAATCTAAGCTGTCAAAAAGTTGATCAGTCAGAAAAATCAGCCGAAGACACGATGATTTTTCCCAAAGGATGGCTCGCACCGGAACAATTTTTTACAAGCAAAGCTTATGTTACCGGATTGGTTGAAAATGATTCTGTTTTTACGATGGCTGCCGGCAGTGTCCTGTTTGAAGCCGGTGCAAGAAGCAACTGGCATTTGCATCCCTGTGGGCAAATTCTCATGGTGACCAGCGGTGTCGGCTATCATCAAATTAAAGGGCAGCCCATCGAAATTATCCGTAAAGGTGATGTCGTAAAATGCCCACCGAATGTTGACCACTGGCACGGTGCATCCAAAGATAGCAGTATGTCTCACATTTACATTCTGCCAAATACTGAAAAAGGGGTTGTGGAGTGGAAAGCGCCTGTGACCGATGAAGAATACGCAAATTTATAAGTTAAAACAAAAAAACTCTGACGAGACTGTTGAAAAACATGCAAATTCGGACCCTGAGCTTGCCGAAGGGCCCGAATTTGACCTTGGAACCTGGCGTTTCGGCAAGCTCAACGTCCGGTTTATACCTTTTTCAACAGTATTGCCAGAGTTGCACCACCCAATAATTTATAAGGATTTATAAAATGACAACCTGGGATAAGGATATATTAGCAAAAATACGCAAGACGGATGATCTGCACGTCGCACCGTTTCGTGCCGATGGAAAAACTTTTGGCACACTCACATGGATTTGGTCTGTTGTTGTGGATGAGGAACTGTTCGTAAGAGCCTACAATGGAACAAACTCCAGATGGTACAAAGCTGCCTTAGCTCAGAAAAGCGGTCGAATTACGGCTGCTGGCATGACGCTGGATGTTTCCTTTGAACAAGCTGATGCAGCGCTCAATGGAAAAATAGACGCAGCCTATCGCACAAAGTATAGCAGCAGTCCCTATCTCAATTCAATGATAAGCGATCGTGCGCGTTCCGCTACAATTAAGATTATCCCACAGAATTAAAATAGAATGAACAAAATAAAGGAGATTTCGCCATGATTTTAGAAGAAAAATATACGTTGTCGAATGGTGTGGAAATACCCAAGCTCGGCTTGGGGACATGGTTTATCAGTGAAGATGCTGTTGTACAAGCCGTGCAAGATGCTGTAACAATGGGCTATCGACATATTGATACAGCGCAGGCATACCAAAATTAACGCGGCGTTGGTGAGGGAATTAAAACCTGCGGTGTGAAACGGGACGAGCTTTTTGTGACCACAAAACTCGCTGCAGAAGCAAAGTCCTACAGTGAAGCCGTGGCAGCAATCGATGGATCCCTGCAAACAATGGATCTTGATTATCTTGACTTAATGATTATTCACAGTCCGCGGCCATGGAAAGCGTTTCACGAAAGCGATCCCTATTTTGAAGGAAACAGCGAAGCATGGCGAGCACTGGAAGAAGCCTATCAAGCCGGAAAACTCCGATCCATCGGTCTTTCGAATTTTGAAAAAGCAGACATCGACAATATTCTTGCGTCTTCCTCTGTTAAACCTATGGTCAATCAAATATTGGCGCACATCAGCAATACACCGACAGAACTCATTCAATATTCTGAGGAAAAGGGGATGCTTGTTGAAGCCTATTCTCCTGTTGCGCATGGGGAGTTAATGAAAAATCAGGATGTTATTCATCTTGCTGAAAAATACGGTGTGTCTGTACCGCAATTGGGAATCCGTTATTGCCTTGAACTCGGCATGCTTCCACTGCCAAAAACGGCCAATCCGGCCCATATGAAAAACAATGCTGATGTAGATTTTAGTATCTCTGAAGAAGACATGGCAATTCTCAAAAATATGGAACAAATCCAGGATTACGGCGAAGCCAGCAGGTTCCCTGTTTACAGTGGAAAACAAAAGTAATTGTCACCTAAATTGAGCGATTTATTGCTCAAATAAACCATTTTTAGGTAATAAGAAAAAACGCTACGATGCTGTCATTCAGGAGGAAACTATTTGACTAATTGCACAGAACTAAATGGATTCCTTCTGAATGACAGCACTGAGAATCGCTCAGCTTAGGTTGTCATTTAACAAAAGGAAAAACATTATGGATATTATAAAAAACGGCACAATCCCATCGATGAAAGGGCCGGGTGACTGGTTCACGGGTGATGTTAGAATCGATCCGCTTTTTGCGAAAAAAGAAGTGACAAAAGCGGCTGGTGCCCTCGTTACATTTGAACCGGGAGCTCGAACTGCATGGCATACGCATCCGGCAGGTCAAACATTAATCGTTACTTCCGGTTTAGGGTGGGTGCAGCGGGAAGGCGGCCCGGTCGAAGAAATTCAACCGGGTGATGTGGTGTGGTTTCCACCCAATGAAAAACATTGGCACGGGGCTACGCCTGAAAAAGCGATGAGTCATATCGCCATTCAGGAGGAAGTCAACGGCGAGGCCGTCACCTGGCTGGAAAAAGTAAGCGATGCACAGTATTCTAAATAAGCCGATGCGTGCATATGCAATCCCAATCGATCTTCATTAAGAACTATTGATGAGGTTCATTGGGATTGTTAGATTCATTCTGTGATGAAAATTTTGTTTTTTGACTCTGGGAGAGTGCAAAATGCATTTTAAAAATATAGGTGATCTGTTCGAATTTATTGGAAATCCCGCCCCGGAAAATCCTCTTTTGGGTCTTGTTCAATTTAACACGATAAGTAAAAAATTGATACACAAGGAAGTCACCCACGAATTCTATGCAATCTGTTTAAAGAAACTCGAAAGCGGCGAGTTTTTCTACGGAAAAACAAAGTATGACAGCGCAACCGGATTCATGTACTTCTTAAAACCAGGCCAGAAGCTGACGATTCACGATGTTGTCATTAAAGAACAAGGATTTACGATTTACCTCCATGAAGATTATTTGATGGGGCATCCTCTGTTTTCAGAAATGAAAAAATACGGTTTCTTCGATTATGAAATCAATGAAGCCCTGCATCTTTCTCCACGGGAAAAAGAAATCATGTGGTCACTTTATCATAAAATGGAATCGGAATACAACAACAATCCGGATGAGTTCAGCAAAGCAATTCTTCTCTCCCATCTGGACTCACTGCTAAAATATGCCCAGCGTTTTTATAAAAGGCAATTTATCGACCGCAAGCCGCTTTCTGGTATGACGGTCACAAAATTTAATGAATCACTAAACAGTTATTTCGCAAATCTGGAAGCCGAGGAAAAGGGATTGCCAACGGTCAATTATATGGCGTTGCAATTGAATCTTTCACCAAAATATTTAAGTGATTTATTAAAACAGGAAACTGGCAAAACCGCACTGGAGCTTATTCACCTCCACGTTATATCTGCGGCGAAAAACATGCTGGTCGCCGGTGAACGCAGCATATCCGAAATTGCCTTTGCACTTGGATTTGAAAATCCACCTTATTTTTCACGCTTGTTTAAAAAAGAAGTTGGCGTAAGCCCGAAAGAGTTTCAGAGTCATTTAATGCAGAGCGGCGGGCATAATTAAGCAATTTGTATATGATTTCTTCTGTCAGATATCGATGCTTTAAATTCAGTTGTGCAGGGGGAGGATTTAACCCACATCCCGAATCCAGGATTCCCGAAAGGTATTTATGCTTTTAAATACGTCAACTTTCTGTTTGATTGCCTTAAATTGATTCGTATGTTTTTTCCCCAGCCACGCTTGCACAATTTTTAATTTTTCTTCTGTGCTTTTTACCTTGTCGAGACAAACGCCGTAATTTAGTTCCTGAACTCGATGGGCATTCCATTCCTGCTCGAAAATACTCGTTGCGCACACCACTGGAACGCCATAGGCCAGTGATTGGTAAATCGTTCCATTGCCACCGTGACATAACACGAGATCCACATGATCTAAAACAGCGCTGTTGTTGATAAATTTTTTGTAGATGACATTTTTCCCCTGAATAACATCGTTTTGTCCACCCGTTATAATAATGTTATAACCCAGAAATTCCGGATAATTGAGGAAAGAAAAATGATGCAGATCACCGCTGCTGCCCATGTTTACAAGCAAAGTCGGTATTCCGTTTTCAATTGTGCGTTGAATTTCCGGTTCCTTTTTTTTGCTGTGATAGTAAAGGGGGCCGATAATATGATAATTTTCCGGCAGATTGTTCTGCGGAAATAGATCCGGATCATCGCAGATATAATTTATATCCCCTTCAAGTTCGTCGAGGTAATATTTCTTTTTGCCAAGCTTGAATTCTTTCCTCAGCTTGTAAAATGCGCGTTCAATCACCGTAAAAGCAACATATTCTCCAATTCGTGTCATGCGATCGAAAACACCTTCCGGTAACCTGTCCTGATATTGTGCTGCGGGGTGGTCTTTGGAGATCGTTCGTGTTTTTGCATAGTATTTTGTCAAGTAGCCATTCATGAGCGAGATATGCAGTGTATTTGTGTATTCTGCAGCCATCTTTAGCGTTGGTGCGGTATCTGCAAATACAGCGGTCGGTTTGAGATCCTCAATAACTTTAACCTGTGCTAAAAAAACACGTTTCAGATTATTGTAATTGAGCCAATCGAATTTGAATTTGCGCGAGTCATCCATAACCTCCCTGGCATCAAAACTATCACATGTGAAGGTTTTAAAGCCGGCTTCTTTTACCAGTACATCGTACTTTTTTGATGAGTTAAAAGAGATGTCAAATTCGTCCTGAATACTTTGTGCCAGCTGGATGCAGCGTGTATAATGGGAAAGGAGGTCAAACGGAAAAACGAGAACGACAGGCTTACGACTCTTAATCATAACGACTCACCCTTTTGTTTGCTGAGATAGGATTCATAAAGTGTGACATTCATCAGATAAAGCAAGAAACCGTAAACAAAATCTTCAATGGGAATTGTTAAGACACGTATAGAAAAATTTTCTGAATTATTATACCACACAACCGGCTCGTCGATGAAGGAACCGGTCAGAATTCCGTTAACGATGAGAAACGGACCGAGAAAAATGAGAAGGTAACTTAAATAAAATCCCTTCATGTAGTCGGCCTGCAGATAGAATATATGCCATAGTAAAAACAATGCCGTGGCAAAGAATGTTACGGCAGTATAGAGCTGGTTGGTGTGTGTTGATGCGAGGGCGAAGAGAAGAAGGGACAAAACCCAGTTTAACGATTTCGCCTGGCCCTGAAAATAGTCAACCCGGACTATTTTTTTTAAAGCGGCATAGGTAAAGACGATTGCGTAGGGAATACAAATGAAAAACAACCATTCCTCTAATGGCAAATTTAGAAGTTGGATCCCTGTCAAGTAATCCCTGTTAAATCCCCAAATACCAAGATTGGTAAAAATGATATCCCAGATAATAAAAATTGCTGCCGTGAACAAAGTTGCTGGCCAAAAAGCAATCCATGTACGGTGAAATTGCAACTTTTTATGAAAACTAAAAGCCAGGGGAATGGCAATAGTGAAGACATTTATCAACAGATACGTCAACTTCAATTGCTGGCCTTTTGGGTTCTTACAATTTCTAGATATTTGGGTGAAACAAACAAGAATCCGAAATTTTCACCATCTTCTTTACCAAGGTGTTTATGGTGGACTTTGTGTGCACGACGAATCGCACGCACATAGATGCTATCCCAGTTACGCAATATTTTAACCCGTTGGTGAATGATAATGTCATGGACAAAAAGATAGGCTAAACCATAGAGTGAGATACCTAACCCGAGCCATAACCAGGGTGTATCGAATCCGGATGAATAACCAAGATAGATAAAAAGAATGCCTGGCAGTGCGAAAACCGGAAAAAACAAGTCGTTGAACTCAAAAAAACGGTCTCTGTTTTTTTGGTGATGATCACGATGCATGGGCCACAAAATTCCATGCATGAGGTATTTGTGGGACGCCCAGGCAATGAATTCCATACCGGCAAAACTGACCAATACCAAGGCAAAAGCGAAAAAAGGATTCATAAGAACCTCAAATTGGTTTATTTAACAAAAAATAAAAATTCTGGGAATTAAAGTTTTTGGGTAAAAAACGTGTTCTAATAATTTCAGAAAACAGAATGCCGATTTTTCTGAGTTGTGGCACAAAGACACGGCCTTTATAAGGATTCAAGTCACGCGCTTCAATTCTTCGCAAGATACCTCGGTAAATTTTACTTGCAGCATAGATCGCAAACTGGGATTTCCGGTCGAGCAAATGGATTCCCTTGTTTCCTTCCTCGTAGAAATGGTGTGCTCTTTTTACCTGGAACTGCATAAATTTATGCATTTTATCGCACATTTTTTCGTTCAAAATATCCGCATCGCTAATTCCCCAGGATCGTAATTCATCTTGTGGTAAATAAATCCGCCCCATCTCCTTGTCTTCTTGTATATCCCGAAGAATATTTGTCAGCTGCATCGCAATGCCGAGTTTCTCAGCATGCTCGAACGCTTTGTCACTTTTGAAACCGAGCACGTGGGTCATCATAAGTCCTACAACGCCGGCGACACGATAGGCAAACAGATACAGTTCGTCAAAATTTTCATAGCGCGATTTCTCAATATCCATTTTTACACCACGAATTAATTCAAGAGGGTATTTTGCAGGGATATTGTATTTTTTCGCAACGACGATAAAAGGCTGAATCACAGGGTGTTCCGATGAACCGGTCTCGTATGCCTGGTTGATTTCCCAGGTGAGATGGTCCACTTCCTGTAACAAATTTGTAAACGACCGGTTGCGTGGCTTATCGATAAGATTATCTGCATAACGGCAAAATCCGTACAATGCATAGGTGGCCCAGCGTGTTTCCGGTGGTAACATTTTTGCCGAAAGATAAAAACTCTTGGAGTAATGTTTCGTGGCAAGTCTGGCTAATTCAAATCCAGGCTTGTACTCCGGATTCAACCAAAACTTCATGCTATAACCTCCCTGTGTGAAAGTGTTCCGTTTGTGCTGAGATTTTGTATTGCTCCGTGCTCTTCGATGATAGCATTTTCTGTTGCTTCAGCCGTGAGTAAAACACCGGGTACACCGGCGCCGGGGTGTGTACTTGCGCCAACAAAATACAGATTTTCAAACTCGTTGCTTTTATTCGCCGGGCGGAAACTCGCCGATTGCGTCAGTTTTGGTTCGACTCCCCAGGCACTTCCCAGGTAATTATTTCTCCTTGAGCTAAAATCTTCCGGTGTGAATAATTCAAAAACATCGAGATTTTTCTGTAATCCTTCCAGGCCAAAATCATTTTCGAGGAATTCCAAAACTTTCTTGGCGAATACGTGTTTTTTATCCTGCCAATTTATTTTGCCTGCAAGATTCGGTACAGGAATCAAAACATACAAGCTCTCACAGCCGGAAGGCGCCATGGACTCATCGGTTATAGAAGGGGCGTGTAAATACATCGAGAAGTCATCAGGCAGAATTTTTCTGTCAAAGATATCTCTAACCAGTTCACGGTATCGTTCTGAGAGTATCAGTGTATGGTGTTTTAGTTGTGGGTATTTTTTGCGAACGCCCATATACATCAGAAAGCTGCTCATCGAATAGTCGAGATTTTTTACCCTTTTGTTGCTCCATTTTGATCGTTTTGTCTCATCGAGTAAATCCAGTTGTGTGTGGGCAAAATGCGCATTTGAGGCGAGTATATCCATTTCATGAAACTCGCCATTTACGCGAACGCCTGTCACTTTTGATCCGCGAATACCAATTTCTTCCGCTTCTGAATTGACCCGGATTTCCCCACCGATCTCGAGAAATACTTTCTCCAGCGCTTCGACCAAGCTGTACATTCCACCTTTACTAAACCAGACACCCCCGTGCTTTTCTAAATAAGGAATCATCAAATAAACAGCAGGAGAACGGAAAGGACTGCCGCCTATAAAGAGAGGATGAAAAGAAAATGTAAATCTATTTCTTGGATCCTTGAAATATTTTGCAACAACATTATATGTACTGTTCAGCGCATTCAATTTGATCGCCTTTGGCAGGAACTCGAACATCTTTTTGAAGGAGAAAGGCGTTCGACCTAATCCTTTCGTAATCACCTCCTCATACATTTGCTGAGTGTAAGTCATGAAAGCATCATAATTTGCCGCATCCTTCGGATTGAATTTTGCCATTTGCTCTTTCATTCGGTCCGTATTGGCATCGTAGTCGATGAATGATTTATCGTGAAAGTAAATTCGATAAAAAGGTGAAAGATAGGTTAACTCGAGATAATCTTCCATTTTTTGGCCTGCACAGTTAAAGACATCACGGATAATGTCCGGTGCTGTAATCAGTGAAGGCCCCAAGTCGAAAGTGTATCCCTTTTTTTTCAATTGATAGGCATGGCCACCAACTTTTGCATTTTTTTCAAATATTGTCACTGTATAACCACGGCTTTGTAGCCTTATAGCAAGAGCGAGGCCGCCAAAGCCAGCACCTATTATTGCGACTTTCTTCATAAATTTTTCCCTTCCGAAGATGAACCGGTAACAACCTGTTTATGGAGCCCGGTTGAAATTTCTCTTTCAGGCTCTTCTAAATGCATTTTTTCCAAGAGATAAAGAATGATTTCCACTATAAAATTCTGATCATAAAGATTCAACTGGGCTGGTAACACACTTATAATCTTTTTTAAAAACAGCCTGTGCCGCATCCCGCCGTTTAGGAAAAAAATGGCAGGTTTTGTCAAATCGCTCCATGGATAAACAGGGCTTCGATATTCTCCGCGTTCTTTTTTAAACCTAATCCATTAAATGAAGCCCGTTGTTTGCATACATGAGCTTATTGTGCGGCCCAAAAAGTGCTTATCCTCAATAAGGACAAGAGCACAAAATAAACCTGAACACGATTTGTATATTTTTCCGAAAATTTTTGCAGATGTTCAAAAACATTTTTTGCTGCTTCAATACTATCCTCATTTACCGCAGCGCTTGCGAATCGATTTCTTCCCTCAATTAGCAGCTTGTATTCGGGATTGGTAAAATTCTGAGCTGCAAGTGTCGGGAGTAAAAGAGTTACAATCATCTAAAACTGGTTAAATATGATGAATAAAATTTTATCACAATGATTTAGTTCTTTGTAAATTTATGAGCGTTTTGAGCGATATTGGCGTCAATATAAGGGTTCGATGTCTTGTTGTCAAGCATAAAACGCTCAAAACGCTTAAAAAGTTGGCATTTTTGAAAATTTTCGTTTATATTCTTGAATGAATTAAGGAGGATAAGTGAAAGAAGAGATTCAATATTTTAACAGTCATGACGCTGCGAAGATTCTGGGTGTAAATGTATCAACCATAAAACGCTGGACAGATGAGGGGAAATTAGAGTGCATGAAAAGTGCTGGTGGGCATAGAAAATTTACCATGCAGCATTTCACTGAGTTTTTAGGGCAAAACAATAAAAAAACCGCAAAAGTTAATGTCTTTCCGATTGATACGGATACAGATCTGCAAATAAGCCATCAGATTTTGAAAGGGGATTTTGCGTTTCTTATCGACTACGTGCTTGAACAGGCGTTTCGATCTGATCGCCATCAAGTACAACATGTACTCAATGGGCTTTATCTTAGCCAATATCCGCTTCATGAAATTTTTGACAGCTTGATTACCCGGGTACTCTATAAAATAGGCGAATTATGGGAAAATGGTGAAAAAACAATAGCCGAAGAACACATTGCTTCTCAGACAATTCGTGATAGTATCGTGCGATTACAGGGAATTATTCGTATCCCTCACGATAAAACTATTAAAGTGCTCTGCCTCAATCTTGCGGATGAGCTGCATGACATTGCCCTCAAGATGGTGGATCATATTTTGGAGTTGAAGGGGTTTGAAGTTTTATACAGCGGTCAGTTGACACCACTTCTTGATCTGGAGAAAGTATTTGCATCGTTTAAACCACAGCATGTTTACCTTTCCAGCACGGTTGTAAATAATTTAAGAGAAACCCAAACACAATTCGACAAGCTTTGCACCATATGTGAAAAATATTCTGCCAGTGTCTTCATTGGTGGAAGAGGGTTTGATTTCATTCGTCACGACCACCCGGCAGTAATTAAACGGTTTTACAATTATAAGGAATTATCTACAAAAGAGTAGTTTGGTTACTTACTAATTCGGGGTGCAAAATTTTTTGAATGAGAGAAAACTCAAAGAGTGCATCGATGCAATGTTACAGGAAAAATTACTGATTATTTTTTCTCGTCCAAATAAACATCAATTTGCTGAATTTCGCCTGAACGATTGAAAATTGATGAACTCTCAGATTCGGTAAGCATTAAACTTTCGCTTTGTTTTGAATTGCCGTCTGCGTTTTTTATAACGAGTTTTTCTTCGTTCGATAAATGGTAAACAATTGGTGTTTGAGCGATAGTAAAAGCCAGTGAACCCATTGGCAAATGTATGGTGATTTTTTTACCATGCACATCATAGTAGGTAAAGTTTTCATCGCGTTTTAGATATTCGTCCTTTTTTAGAAGTGCTGGACAAAATCTGAAAATCCCATTGATCACTTTTACACCAAGTTCACCAAATCGTGATAAAATATCCTCTTTCACTTGCCCGGTCATGCCAGGCTGTTGACCCCCTGCATGTGCTGGTGTGTGCGAATAAGGATCTGTCGGAAAGCCACCATACTGTGCCGGCGATTTCGTTACACCAATTCCATTACGAATTTCATAATAATGTGATTCGAGTTCATCCACTACGGCCGTTTCATCTCCCTGTTGGAGGGCATTAATTAACGTTTCCTGCACAGCTAACAGTAATTTAGAAACCATGTGCCAGTAAATGCTTCCCAGGCCTTCGTACTTAAAAAATGTACCTGATCGGCCAGTGAAAGATTGGTGATCAAATAGTGCTTCGTAGGTGTCGAGAATAAGCTGCTTTTCTTTGCCCACAAGTGATTTAAACTCGTCTCCAAGAGCATCCAGAGCCTCCGCTAATATTCTCGTATTGCGAAAGTCAGCGTTAAAATGCACTCCACCATTTTCGTCTTCAATGATGATCCGCCTGTCGCCTTGCTGAACGAGTTTTTGCTGAAGCCGCGATTTCCGAAAGTCCTCAGAGGGAATATTATTTTTTTCCGTGAATCGCTGCAAATTTCTGTTTGGATAGAGAATATACGAATCTTGATCAGCGCGATAGAGAGCACTTGCCCGCAGTGCATGCAAAAGTTGCAGGGATTGTTCTGCGGAGAGATAACCTGAACTCAGAATGGCGACCTGCCCCTCGAGCATTTCATACAAATGACGGATGGAAACGGCCTCATCGGTGATGGAGATCAGATTATAGGCGTGGAACATGTGGTCGTTCCGTTCATTCGCCCGAATTGAATGGTCAATTATCGATAAGGCATTTCTGCAGAAAGCTGCAAGTTCACTAAAATCAATTTTATTTTTGTGCCCGGAAAATCCACGATTGTAGAATGTATTTCGAAATTTCTCTCCAGCATTGCCAAGCAAATCAAGAATCTGTTTTCGATCTTTTTCAGTGAGGGATTTCGTCAGTTGCTCGCTGTTTTCCTGAAATATTTTTGAAACTGCCTGAAAAAAATCGGCAACTTCCAGGGAGATTTCGACATTTCGGTTATCCATTTTTTCGAACAAATTTTGACAGAATTGAAGATGGCGCCTTAGATAATAGAGGGTCACCATCGAGACACCGAAACCAACGAGGGCGTTGTTCGCATCATTCCATTCCGGCCGTTGTGTATTCATCCAAATGCCGGCTTCGGGAATGAAATTGGAGAGTTTGCTTAGAATTGGAACTAAAATTTTTTCTGTGAGATTGACGTGGACGATTTTATTATTTTTTTCATCCCATAGGAACTTCCCATCTGCTCCAATTTTCTTTACCCTGGCATCGATGTGGTTCTGTAATTCATGATCAAAATCAACGGTGTTCTGTGGATCCTTTACGATTTCCTGATACGGTTTGATTTTATAGGGCACGTGTGCATAGGCGAAGTGCTCTTCCAACAACATACGCTGCAAAACTTGTGGGTGGTATTTTTCTGACAATTCCAGCAATTTTAACAAATATATAATCTGATGGTCGCCCCAATAACCTATGTAAGACCAGGCATCATATGGATCGATGATTTCCCAATCAAAACCGTCCCGCACAACCCTGTAGGGATTGTAGCCATCGGCTGTAGAAGCGTTGACAAATTTCGTGATCATGCTTTCGATGTAAGTGGGATAAGCCAGAGCAAGCGCCTCCCAGTTTTGGAAAATATCACGCCAGTTCCCCTGGTAATCCAGGATTTTGTTGCCATGCTCATCCTGAATATTTATGGAAAATTGGTTCCAGGGACGGCTTGGATCACCGTGGCGGCGGCTGAACGTTAAAGGTAGATATTCGTAACACAATTTCCGAAGGCTGATATCATCTTTTTTCCGCACTTTTTGGAGGAGTTCTTGTAAATCCAGTGTTTCAGGTATGTCCTCAAAAAATTTCTCATTATTTTTAACCAGTGGTTTGTTGGCTGTGCGACAGAATTTCATGAAATCGGATTTCTTGATACGGTAACCGTCATCAAAAATTCCACCACGCATGAGGTTGAAAAGCGTGTTGGAGAAATGACGTGTTGTTGTGAGCTGATCAGCAGTTTTTTGCAGCCCGTCTGCACTTGCAACTATTTTGCGCAAATTTTCAGTGCCTGCTGCACAGTCCGCTTCCAGAAGGGTACTTACTCGGGTTTCGTTTGCGAGTAACGATTTAATTGATGCGATATTGACTAAGGTTTGATTGACTTCAGCGACAAAATAAAATTGCTTTTCTTCTTCAGGTAATAAATCAAATGCTGCATGAACAAAATACGCACAACGTGCTGCTCTAATATCGACCTCTTCGCTAATAGATTCACCTCTGCGAAAATTTTCGAGTTGGCGGGAAGAGAGTAAAATAGCCTCCGGCTCAATGCCCGTGGACCAGACCGAGGTGGCTCGCAGGGATTCACTGGGTTCAGCCTTGTCTACAGGTATTGAACTGAGGGCATATAATCCCAATTTATATTCTTTTTCCAGTTCCCCTTTTTTATACCCGTCAACGAGGGTGCTGTATTCGTTTTGAAATCGCTGACCAATGCTGGGGCAGAGGAGATTTTGCAGTCCATCGAGGAGAGCAAGCGAACGTGTTTTTTGATCGAAATTTTTTAACTGTGATTTTTTGATGAATCCGTATTTCGAGCTGTTCATCCAGGTGTAGCAAAAGGAAAGTCCTAAATCATGATTTATTTCTTCAAAACGGATTTTATTTCCGATGGTATTTTTGTAGCAGTTTCGTTCCGTGTGATAAAGTCCGTTGTATTTTTCGGAGAAAGGTTCCCATAAATAGCGCTTCTCATCAACGTCCACCTGCAAAATGGTTTTACTGCCGGTAAGTTCCGCGTTGTCTTTGATTTTGTCATCGGTGTAATACGGAAACAAGGCGTTGTCTGGATTTTTACGACCGGCGGAGAGTCCGCCATTACTCCATATGAACATCCAGTGATCGGAATTACTGACAATGCTCATGAAAAATGGATCCATGTGATCATAATTGGAAATTTTGTAATACTGCTCGCCGTCTACGGTGACAAATTCGCCTTTCACAGTTTTTTTGTCTGCGTTGAGTTTTGCTGTACCGATGTACAAAGGCTTGTTTTGCATCGCTATTTATCCTTTACAGCTTTCAAATAATTCTGGAATGACGCTTTCGGCGTTCGGTTTTCGTAGAAAACACCCCAGTTTTTTTCCACTTCCGTCGGACCTGTATTGTCTCCACCGCCCTTCCATGGTTCATCGAAAGCCTCAAATAAAAAAGTTGGGATTTTATTTTTATTAACCCACTCATTATGCATGATCAGGTATTTTTCCTGAGCATTCAGGCTTACTTCGCCTTTTATGAGCGAGCCTTGTTCACCAGGGCCATTCTTATCTGGATTGTAGATTGTTGCCCAGCCTATTTCACCCAAAACGATTTGCATACCGGCATGTCTTTGCTGCACATCCCGGAAGGTGCTGTCCATCCAACTGATGGCGATATCGAGGGTTTTCCCATTCCACAATGGATAAATATGGGTCACAATAAAATCCACTTCTGAGGCCATTTTCGCGCTGTGCGGTTTGTTCCAGAAGTTGAAATCGTCTGCCACTGTGACTGGTTGAATGATGGTGCTGCGCATGGCCCGAACGTAGCGGATCTGATTCTCGATATTCATTTTGTGCCAGGACCAATCCACCTGGCTCTCGTTCCCAATGTTGACCGCAATCACAATGTTGGCGTATCTGTTTGCAAGCTCGATTCCGCGCATCACATTGGTGGTATTCATCACCTTCAGTTCGGGATTTTTTTCTTCATTTTCAAGCCAGATGCCGAGCATCATTTTAATGGGAAGCTTGTTTTCGTGGATAACCTGCAGTATACGTTCCGTATCGTCGTCGGCATTATAAACCCGAATGAGTTGCCAATACAGCATTAAGATTTGCAAATCTTCGAGAATCTCCGCTTTACTTGGTCCCAAAACACCGGGTGCCTGCCCCTTACGGTAAAAACCATACGCAACCGCATTGCCAATCCATTTTCCATTTAAATAGGGTTCAAATTGTCGCTTCACAAAAGGCTGCTGTTTCTTAATCGTTTGTCCCATTTCCAGTGATTTACGGACTTCATTCTGTATTTTTTTCACTGAGACATATTCGATTTTCATAAATTGGTTGTGAATTTTGTCACTGCCCTCACCGGCAATAAAAGCCTGGCAATTTTGCAGAGCCTGTCCTGATTCATCAAACCGGTTCCCTGCCCATTTGCCACAGAGTGTTGCATTAAACATCATTTTCATGTTTACAAAAAGACAGGACGTACTTGTGGCGCAACTCGCGCATTGCCATTTATTGTGCAGATAGGTATCGCATTCTGCATTCGTTTCGTGAAGCTTAACCTGGTTTTTAATTGCAGCAGCCGGCCATAAATTCGGAGTCGGGTTGTCACTCAGTGGGCCACCGGCAAAGCGAATATCAGCCTGTGGATCCCAGTAATAAAATGTGATGGTATCCTTCTGCCAAAGGCATGCAAAAGTGCCTTCCGAGCCCTCTGTTTCGTAAGGTTTACCACTGCAACCTGCATTCAAATCACCTGGCCGTGCATTTGCGCAGTTTACGATTTGTCCATCATTGTTCCATTCGGAATCGCACATTTGCGGGCATGTGTGCAAAGTGTTATGAATGATATTGTCCCCGTTGATAGTTTCGATGATATCGATTTCACCGGCTGCAGGCCAATCTGTTGCGTTTACAGCGCTTTGCGTGTTGTAAAAACGTCCTTTGCCTGAATACGTATCGAGATCGTCCTCGGAAGGCATGGAATCCATTCCTTTGTAAAGCCAGGGTTCCTGACGACTGCCATTGAGCCACCATGCTGGCCAGATTCCTCTTGCAGAGGGAAGTTTGCCTTTGAAAACAAAGAGTATGCCGTCTGTTTGATCATTCAAATTGTAAAAGGCTTTTGATATCAATCGAAAAGAATCAAAGTTTGGGTCATTTTCCCGCTTTTTGAGATAAAGATAGAGGCCATCCCCATTTTTTAACTGGATGATGTCTTTATGTTGCCATTTCAGGCGATCATAAACAACATTCCCCTCTGTCGGATCATCGTGAGGAAATGTTGTATAGAAATGCGTTTTAACCTCAGTGATGTCTGCATTTTTTTTGGTAAAATCCAGCGTGAAAAACCGGTTTTCAATTAAACTAGTATCATTCGTTTTGCTTTTTTCCATCGGAAAAGAAAAAAGTTTTACCGGAACGCAAACTATGAGAAGGAGAATTGCTATTTTTTTCATAATTCACCCTTTTTGATATGCTCAATTTAATCACGAAAAACGCAAATGGATTGAAATTTTCGTGCATTTCGCGGTTAGAGTAAAATTACAACTGAACTTGAATCGTCTGCACTGAATTCGCTGGCACTTGAATCTCAGCGTATTGTGCTCCGATTTGCAGATTGGTTTTAATCGGCGCTTTCGTCGTATTTAAAAATTGCACACTTAATAAATTTCCTGCGTTGATTGTCGCGCAGGCGTGCAGGGCGTCGGCATCCGGTGCTGTGAAGTCGTGCTCGGTCTGCACGGCTTTGTCACCCGGACGAATGCTGCGGCTCAACTGTGCCAGAACGTAGTATACAGGTGTATAATATACATACTTTGATTCTGTATCGACCATAATTGGCGCTCCGCAAAAATTGCCGACATGGTTCGGACCACCATTTTTATCCAAAACAATATTCCAGTCAATCCATCCCTGCAGCCAGTGATCGATGCTCACAATAATATTTCTCGCATAGCGGTGTACAGGAGTATAAATCGGATGGTCGGCAGCCCACTGGCTTGCCCAGGACGCTGTATAGGCCCAGTCAGTAGCGTTTTGGTTCCACCAGAAAGAATCGTTGTCAAACCAGTTTTTTTCTTTAAATCGCTCAGGATCTGCGATCGCATCGGAAGCGTCTTTTCCGAGATCGTCAATGCAGCCTTCGGTGTGAATGATTGCAAAATCTGGGAATTTTTCATGAACCCGGTCAAAAACATCTTCGTTTACTTTGAACGTACTTTCGTACCAGTGCACAGCAAGGCCATACACAAAAGGAGTTGTTTCCTTATCACTGAAAATGACCTCTGCCCAGTGTTCAGCACCATCTCTGTTCTGATCAAACACCAGCAATTTTACATGCTCATGACCGTTCGATTTCAATTTTGGTCCCAGATACTTTTTCACAAAGTCATTTTCTGTTTCGGGGGTAAAAATCATGCTTTCCCATTGGCCATTAACGCCGTGCGGTTCGTTTATCGGTGTCAAACCCCAAATGTTGACGCCTTCCGCCTTATAGGCTTCCAGGTATTTGAGGAGGTAGTCGGCGTAGGTTGCCACATACTTTTCTTTTAAGGAACCCCCAGTGCCCTGCCAGTTGTTTGCTGCTGAGCCCTGCACATACCAGTCATTAATATCTTTCATCCACTTTGGTGCTGTCCAGGCGGAGGAAACGATTTTCAGTTCTTTATCACTTTGGCTGTTTTTTATGGCCAATGCTTCTTGAATCATTGGCAGGAGGTCATAGGCGTGATCCACAACGGCCGGATATTTTTTCCGGTCAAATCCTTGCTTGTCCGGTTGCAAGGTAAAGTTCCTTAATTCTGTATCGCCTTCGGTGTCTGCATAGGAATAACGGCCTTCAAGAGTGAAGTCGCACGCGCCAATATGGGTTCGTGCCAGGGAAAAATTTGCGCCTTCTTCGCCATATATTTTTTGCATGACG
>JACKDF010000016.1 GCA_020633655.1 Deferribacteres bacterium | reverse complement strand
CGATTTGTCCCATTAAAAAAAGACTCTGAATTCTTCGGATTTTATGCTTTTTCCGGCAAAGCCACGGCATTTTTAGGACCGCTTTTATTAGGAAAATTAACACTGATTTTTGCATCACAGCGGGCTGGAATTGCAGTATTGTTGCTGTTCTTTATCGTCGGTGGATATTTATTGATGAAGGTCGATGTAGAAGAAGGCATTAAAATTGCAAAAATGAATTAAAAATAAATGATATACAAGGATGTAGCGAATAATGCGATACGGACTCATTTCGGATATTCATGCAAATCTTGAAGCATTGGAAGCCGTTTTATCTGAACTTGAAAAAGCAAAAGTAGATGACATTTTATGCCTTGGTGACCTCATTGGTTATGGTCCCGATCCTGATAAATGCGTTGAACTCGTTCGCACGAACACAAAATATACCATAGCGGGAAATCATGATCATGCTATTTTAGGTTTGATTGATACTCGCTTTTTTAATGATTTTGCCAAGAAATCTGTTGAATGGACGAAAGTTCAACTTAGCCAGACCTCTCTTGAATTTCTGCATACATTGCCTCTCGTTGCAAAAGAAGAAAATTTCACTCTTGTTCATGCCTCACCAGCACGACCTGAAGCATGGAACTACATTCTCTCCGTTGATGATGCCTCAGATAATTTTAATTATATTCAGGGCATTTGCTGCTTTGTTGGTCACTCCCATGTTCCTATCATTCTTGAAAAAAATTATGACGAAACTGTATCTGTAATTCGCAAATTTGAACTTGAGTTGCAGAAAGACAAGCAATATATTATCAATATTGGTAGCGTAGGCCAACCTCGTGACCTCGATCCACGTGCTGCATATGCAATTTTTGACACTTCTGTTTGCGAATTTGAGTTAAAACGTGTACGGTATGACATGAGTAAAACGCAGAAGAAGATCATTGAGCGAGGGCTGCCTGTATATCTTGCTGAAAGATTATCTACTGGTCAGTAAAAAGGTTCTCAAATTTTAAAATCATCAATAATATATTTTAAGCCTGTTGTGGAGGCAACATATGTTCAACAAGGATAAACTTCCCACAAATCAAATTATGCTCTCAACAGAAATTTTTAATGAAATTTCTGCGGTGCTCAAGGACCTGGAAGTATCGATAAGAGCGGAGCTGGCAATTTTCTGCGAGACTAGTGGTATTCCTATTACGAGTGCTGGGAATCAGCGAGCAATCGATTTATCCTCGTTATCCACGCTTGCTGCCGCGAATTTTGCTGCAACGGCGGAAATGGCACGCATGTTGGGTGAAAAAGATGGCTTTCGTTTTCTTTTTCTGGAAGGTGAGCGATATAATATTTATCTCTGTAATGTTGGTTATGAATATTTATTGACCATAGCAATTAGTAAATCCATTGCTCTTGGCATGTTAAGAATTTATGCAAATCGGGCAGTGAAACAGCTCCACGAAATTTTAGAGAAGGCGAAAACCCAGGAAAAAGCATCCGCTGCAATATTTGATAATGAGTTTTCAGATTTACTGGGTAATGCATTTGATGCTTCCTTTAAGAAAGATTGATTGTGTTTATTAACTGGGCACAAAAAGAGATCAACCTGAAAATCGTCTATTATGGTCCTGGTTTGAGCGGCAAAACGACGAATCTGGAATATATCTATTCTCAAATCAGTCCCGCATGTCGCGGAGAGCTCGTCACGTTGAAAACGCGGGAAGAGCGAACACTTTATTTCGATTTTCTGCAAGTCGAATTTGGAAATATAAAAGGTTTGCGACCCAAGTTTAATCTCTACACAATTCCTGGGCAAATTTACTATACTGAAAGCAGACGCATCATCCTGCGCAGTGTTGACGGTGTTGTTTTTGTCGCCGATTCACAGCGCGACCGTATGGATGATAATCTCGAATCTTTGCTCGACCTTGAACAAAATTTGAATCGAGAAGATCACAGTCTGGAGTATTTTCCCTGGATATTGCAATTGAATAAACAGGATCTGGCGAGTGCAAGTGCCACTGCAGAGTTACAAGAAAAACTTAATTTTCTCAATGTGCCAACAATACCTGCCATAGCTTCCCGAGGAGCTGGTGTTTTGGAAACGTTGAAATTAGCAATTCAGAGTACAATTTCCCATGTACATGAAACTGTATAAGGATTTGCAAGATGATACAATCAGCTGCGCCACAAGTCGAAATTGAAACCCGAATGAGGGACATCGTAAAATTTGGGAGTTATGAAGCTGTATATCTGTTTTCTGAGGAAGGGCTCTACCTGGCAAAAGCTCATTCCGACGATCCATTGGATGAAGAAAGATTAGCTGAAATTTCACTTATTTTAAATGACGTAAAAAGACTTGCAAATACATTGGGTAAAATTCAGCGACTTAAAGAAGTCTTTATGGAAGGTGATAACTTCCGCAAAATCATTTTTCGCTTTTTTACGGCTTTTGGACAAAATGTCGTTTTAGCAGCCGTTGTTGCACCTCACAAAACTTACCGCAGATACACGAACGACTTGCAACGAATGATAAATAGTTTTGAATTTAATGAAGAATAGATTGCGAGCTCAAGCAATCCC
This sequence comes from Deferribacteres bacterium, assembly GCA_020633655.1. Classification (GTDB taxonomy): domain Bacteria; phylum Zhuqueibacterota; class Zhuqueibacteria; order Zhuqueibacterales; family Geothermadaptataceae; genus Bioreactorimicrobium. The sequence continues at coordinate 37,671 of JACKDF010000016.1, read as the reverse complement.
AATGTGTCAGATATAACCGGTAGTCACTTTTCAATAGACACATCTTTTCAACTCAAATTGCTTCGTTTATCCACCTCTATTACAATATCTGAAAAACGTCCGATGTGAGACAGTGTACATCTGATACACAATTTTCAACTAGCCTTTATCTAATGAATAGAGCCTTTTTAATTTATTAAAAACAATAAGTAAAGTGTTTGTTTTTTGCTTGATTTGTTTTTGGCATACTCCTTGTAAATTAATTGGTCAGATTTCATATACCGCTAGCTACATTCGCACTTATTTAAAGGAGGTGTGTTATGAATAAATCTGAAATTAACTTAAAAGCATGGTTTGCTGGAAATTTTAAATATTTTTTATCGATTGGAATTGTTGCTGTCTTGCTCTTGCCAGTCAGCGATGCCATTGCACAAAGTGCTTACACGAAAAGTGTGGGCCGACTCGTCAAAAAAGATGGTGTAACTGCTTACATCGTTCGTGATGATATGAGCAAGGCTTTAAAACTCACGATGCTTATAGCACACAAATCCACTTTTAGCAATCGTGTAGTAAAAATGGTTGGGCATGATGTTGTTCCCCTGACATTTTCAGTATCTCCTGCACCAAACATGGCGATTTATTTTGATCCCTATAAGATCAAATTTATTCAAAATGGAAAATCATGGTCAGCAGATAGTCTTGAGCCGGAAAAGGATGTCATACGGCTTAGCGAAAATGAACCATTTGGTGGAGAAATGAAAAATGGTGATACGCACCAAGCTGTTTTCCTGCTGCCAGGATGGTTCGATATTAATGCACCATTGTATGTTCGTTATGATGACGAGAACAAACAACTTCCCCTAGTTTCTGCTGATAGCGAATGATATTCCAATTAATGCCTTAAAGAGACAAAAGTGAACTGAACGAGCCCCGATTTTTCGGGGCTTTTTTTTGGCTTTGATTGTTATTGACTTTCAAGGGTTGGTTTTCTATATTTGCAGTTCTTTCAGAACGATGAATTCGGCCGGGAGAAAAGCCTTTTTTTATTAAATATGGTGATTTATAGTACAAACTTGTAATTTGAAAAGAGTAGCAGAACTTTTATAATTGCAGAAAATTTGTTTAATTGCCATCGAATTTCAGGCTAAAATAGTTCTTAAAGCGAGAGTGGCGAAATTGGCATACGCGCTAGACTTAGGATCTAGTGCCTTCGGGTGTGGGGGTTCGAGTCCCCCCTCTCGCACATGTTACGTAATTTTTATGACCACTGGCACATTTTCTACGGGCATTGTATGCCCGTTTTTGTTATATTTATAGTCGTTTATATTCGCACTTCACTTTAAACATAGGAGTTGTTTTGCAAGTCCAGGTTACAGCAAAAGAAAACTGTCTTCGTGATGTGGAAATTATCGTTCCACAGGAAGAGCTCGCTCCGGAATTCGAAAAATCGTTAAAAGATGCCCAGAAAAAAGTGAAGCTTGAAGGTTTCCGCAAGGGCAAAGTTCCGCTTTCTATTGTTAAAAAATTATACGGTCCTGGCCTCGAGGCAGAGGTAATTGAAAAATTATTGCCCGTGTTGTTTCAGCGAGGGGCTGTACAGGAAGATTTGAAAATTGCTGCCCCTGCTGCAATAAAAAACATGGATTACACCCCTGGTGGAGTATTAACTGTTTTTTATGAAGTTGAAGTAGAACCTGAGTTTGAGCTTGCAAAATATGAGAATTTTAAGTTAGACCGCAGGATGTACGAGGTAACTGACGACGATATGAACGAAGCTCTCGAGCAGATTCGTCAAGATCATGGTACCTGGGAGAAAGTGGAGGGAATGGCTGAAGAAGATCATTTTGTCAGCGCCGATCTTCAGGAATTGAATGATACCGGTATTCCGATAATAGGGAAAAAACTCGAAAACCGTTTTCTTAAGTTAAAAGATGAAGACGGTAAATTATCTGAAGTCGGTAAACAGTTGCTTGGTATTGCGATAGATGAAAAACGGGTGATTTCAGTGACCGCTCCTTCCGGAGACGAATCAGCAGATACACAAGTTATAAAATTTGAAGTGACAGTCAAGGATATCCAAGCACAAAATCTACCAGAAATTGATGATGAATTAGCAAAAGATGCTGGTGATTACGAAACTCTCGAAGATCTGAAAAAAGAGCTGGAGCGACGAATTCAAAAAAATACACAAAAGGAGCTGGATAAAGGATTTTATCACAGCATAATCGAAAAATTGATTGCAGAGAATAAATTTGAGCTTCCGGAAGGAATGGTGAAATTTTATCTTGAAGCGATTATTAAAGATATGCGTGCCCGGCTTCGTGAGGGGGAAGAAGAACAATTTGATGAAAAGTTAATCAAGGAACAATATCGTGACGGCGCCATTTTTAATTTAAAATGGCGATTAATTCGTAAGAAAATTGCCGCAGAGCACGATATTACAGTAGATGAGACCGATGTCGAGGCTTTTATAAATGAATACGCCTTGGATCGCGGAATCGATAGGAAGCTTCTGTTAAAGCAGATGAAAAAAAATCCGCATCAAATGGAAGATGTTGAGGCAGATGTTTTTGAACAGAAAGTTCTCTCGTTTCTTACGGAAAGACAAAAAGTAAAAGAGAAAAAAGTCAATCGTAAAGATCTCGAAAAGCAAAAATAATCCGAGCATTCACAAAATTTCGAGGAGCGAAAATGGGATTCATGCCATATGTTGTCGAGCAAACAGGACGAGGCGAACGCGCCTATGATATTTTTTCACGACTTTTAAAAGAACGAATTGTATTCCTCGGCAGCGCCGTTGATGACACCGTAGCCAGTTTAATTATAGCTCAGTTAATTTTTCTCGCGGCAGAAGATCCGGATAAAGAAATTGCCATGTATATCAATTCTCCCGGTGGCTATATTTCCGCAGGTTTGGCGATTTATGATACTATGCAATATGTTAAACCGGATATCACAACCTATTGTATTGGCCAGGCTGCCAGTATGGGCGCTGTTCTGCTCGCTGCAGGGAAAAAAGGCCGTCGCTTTGCATTGCCACATTCACGGATCATGATCCATCAACCGATGGGTGGTGCGCAAGGTCAGGCCAGTGATATTGAGATTCAAGCTAAAGAAATTCTTACATTACGTGGCCGTTTGAATGAAATTCTTGCTTCCCATACAGGCAAAAGTGTTGATCAAATCATCGTCGATACGGACAGAAATTATTTTATGTCGGCGCAGGAAGCAAAAGAATACGGCATAGTTGATGAAGTACTAGAAAAACATCCATAATTGGAAATTTGAAATATATGTCTGATAGCACAAAAAGAGATCGTTTGTTTATTTGCAGTTTTTGTGGTAAAAACTCCAATCAGGTTGAGTGTATCGTCACTGGACCGGATGTAAATATCTGCAATGAATGTGTGAAAAATGCCGGCGATATCATCAAAGAAGATAGAAAAAAACGCGCAACACCATTCATTGATAACATCCCGGTTCCCAGTGAGATCAAGGCCGAATTGGATAACTACGTCATCGGACAGGATGATGCCAAACGCGCTCTTTCCGTTGCTGTTTACAATCACTATAAACGAATTAATTATAATGCCGCAGTCGAGAGTGTCGAGCTTGAAAAGAGCAATATTATGCTCATCGGACCCACGGGAACCGGCAAGACACTTCTAGCCCAGACACTCGCACGATTTCTGCAAGTTCCATTTACTATCGCGGATGCAACGACCTTGACCGAAGCAGGTTATGTCGGCGAGGACGTAGAAAATATTATCGTGCGGTTGTTGCAGGCATCGGATTACGATGTTGAGCGCACAGAGCAAGGCATAATCTACATCGATGAGATTGATAAAATCGCCCGTAAGGACGGCAATCCCAGTATTACTCGCGACGTCTCTGGCGAAGGTGTGCAGCAGGCGCTGTTAAAACTGCTCGAAGGCACAACAGCTTCCGTACCGCCAAAGGGGGGACGTAAGCATCCTGAGCAAAATCTCATCAATATCAATACAAAAAATATTCTCTTTATTTGTGGAGGGGCATTCGTCGGACTGGATGATGTCATTGCTGAACGCACGAACAAAAAAATGTTCGGATTCAAGACCGAGGAAAAAAAGAAAAGCGAACAGGACACGACGAATTTTACACGCGTTGAACCGGAAGATTTAATGCATTATGGTTTAATTCCGGAACTTATCGGACGTATGCCTGTTGTTGCCTCTCTGGATAAACTTTCTGAAGAAGCACTGCTGCAAATTCTTTTGGAACCTAAAAATGCTCTGACCAAGCAATATATTCGTTTGTTAGAACTCGATGGGGTAAAACTTGAATTTGATGATTCTGCATTGGATGCCATTGTTAAAAGGGCGGTTAAGTTCGGGACAGGCGCCCGTGCATTGCGCTCGGTATTGGAAGGAATTATGATGGAAATCATGTACGATGTTCCATCGAAAAGTGGCCTGGAATCGTGCCTGATTACCAGCGATGTTATTTTACACGGGAAAAAACCCGTCTACAAAATGAAAGAATTAAAAAAAACCGCCTGATGCCGCTCAAATAGCAATTGTGTTCACATTTCGTGAATTTTCATATCAAACCAATTGCTGATTTTCCCTGACTATCTTCGCACCACAAATTTTCAAACGCCAGTTCTGCAATGGGATGAAAGATATTCAGAAATTGCATCTTGTCACGCCGGTTGGATCAATTACATAGACAAAATGGATGAACATGGAAACTGTCCTCCGAAATCGGGAAGAATTTCTTATAAATAGTCGCTTACCAGTTTTGCCCTTAAAAGAAGTGGTCGTCTTTCCTTACATGATATTCCCCTTGCTCGTCGGTCGCGAACCTTCACTCCGCGCAGTGCAAGAAGCCATGTTGCTGGATAAATTTATCTTTCTAACCGCTCAAAAAGATGTGCAAGCTGAAGAGCCTCTGAAAGATGACTTGTATCGTGTCGGCGTCGTCGCGCGAATTATTCAAGTTTTAAAACTGCCGAATGGTTTGATGAAAGTGCTCATAGAAGGGGTGATACGTGCAAAAATTACGCGATTTCTTCCTGTAAGCGATCATTTCGAAGTGAAACTCGATTTTGTTGAAGACGAAGAAATCGAAACGCCGGATATTCTTGCGTTGACACGAAAAACAGTTGCTGCTTTTAAAGATTATGTGCAACTCCATCCCAAATTACCCGATGAAATACTGCTTGCCCTCGAGGGAATCGTAACTCCGGCTCGTGCCGCGCACTATATCTCCTGTTATGTGCATCGTGATGTGCAGACGAAGCAGCAAATTCTCGAGGAGATGGAAATTATTCCCCAGCTTGAACTTTTGCTCGACTTGCTGACTTCAGAATGCGAAATTCTCAAATTAGAGCAATCAATCGATCAGAAAGTTCGTGATAATATTCAATGGTCTCAAAAAAAGTTTTATTTGCAAGAACAGATGCGCGTAATCAAAGAAGAGCTCGGTGATGAGCCGGGTGGCGATGGTGAACTCGCAAAACTGCATGAAAAAATCACGAAGGCCGGCATGCCGGAAGACGCTGAAAATAAAGCGCTTGAAGAATTGAATAAGTTGAAATCATCGCCACCGATCTCTCCGGAATCATCCGTTATCCGTAACTACCTTGACTGGATGATTTCTGTTCCCTGGGATAAAAAGACAAGAGATCGCCTCGATTTGAAAAAAGCAGTCCAAATGCTCGATGAAGATCACTACGGGCTTAAAAAACCGAAAGAACGTATCGTCGAACACCTGGCTGTCTTAAAGCTGGTGAAAAAATTAAAAGGTCCGATTCTGTGCCTGGTTGGTCCGCCAGGGGTCGGAAAAACCTCCCTCGGAAAATCCATTGCCCGTGCCATGGGACGCAACTTCGTCCGTATTTCTCTGGGTGGGGTTCGTGATGAAGCGGAAATTCGCGGTCACCGCCGTACGTATATTGGCTCGATGCCTGGCCGCATTATTCAATCGATGAAAAAGGCCAAAAGTGTGAATCCAGTATTCCTGTTAGATGAAATCGATAAAATGAGCCAGGATTTTCGTGGTGATCCGGCGTCAGCATTGTTGGAAGTTTTGGATCCTGAGCAAAACAGAAATTTTAACGACCACTACCTTGAAGTGGACTATGATTTATCTAATGTGATGTTCATCACCACCGCTAATGTGCGTGGTCAAATCCCCCGTCCCTTGCAGGACCGTATGGAAATTATTGAATTGCCCGGTTATCTTGAATTTGAAAAGCTGGCAATTGCTGAAAATTTTCTTATACCAAAAGTTCTTGAAGCGCATGGGCTTACAAACAAGAAAATTACCTTTTCGCGGCAGGCCATTCAAAAAATTATGCACGAATACACACGGGAAGCTGGCGTGCGCGAACTGGAACGAAATTTAAGCTCAATTAGCCGTAAAATTGCGAAAGACATTGCCGGCAGCAATGGGAGAAGCAAAGCCTATCGCGTCACTCCGGGGAGCATTCAGAAATATCTCGGATTGAATAAATTCACCTATCGCAAGCGATTTGATCAGCCTACAGTCGGTGAAGCGACAGGCCTGGCATGGACACGATATGGCGGCGATGTTTTGGAAATCGAAGTGAACATCGTCCAGGGAAAAGGTGACTTCACACTCACAGGCAAGCTTGGCGATGTTATGAAAGAATCCGCAAAAGCAGCCTTGAGTTATATTCGAAGCCGCATTAAAGAACTCAAAATTGAGCAGAAATTCTGGAAGGACAGCGATATTCATATTCACTTTCCCGAAGGCGCCATCCCCAAAGATGGTCCATCCGCAGGAATCACGATCGCTGTTGCTGTTGTTTCAGCGCTAACGAAACGCAAAGTAAATCGTTCGATTGCAATGACGGGCGAAATTACCCTGCGCGGTAAAGTTTTAGCGATCGGGGGTCTTAATGAGAAAATTTTAGCAGCGCAACGGTTTGGCATCGAAAAAGTACTCATCCCCAAAGAAAATGAAAATGATCTGAAGGACTTACCTCCTGAGTTGCGCCGGGGCATCAAAATTATCCAGGTTTCTCACATGGATGAAGTACTCGAACAAGCCTTGATTGATTGACAAAAATATGAAGATAAAGTATTCGGATTTTGTTGGTAGTTTTTCAGCTGTAGAACAAATTCCAAAAGATCAATTACCGGAAATTGCTTTTGCAGGGCGATCAAATGTCGGAAAATCGAGTTTGATCAATATGCTTCTAACACGAAAAAATATTGCCCGCACCAGCAATACACCCGGAAAAACACGCATGTTGAATTATATCCGTATAAATGATGCGTTTTATTTTGTTGACCTCCCGGGGTTTGGTTTTGCGAAGGTAGCTAAAGCAGAGAAACAACGCTGGCACCAATTGATTGAATCTTACATGCAAAATTCATCTCAACTACGCGCCGTGGTCAGCCTGATTGATAGCCGTCATGGGCCCATGAATTCGGATATCGAACTTATTTCATGGGTTGCAAGTTTAGAAATTCCCTGTCTTGTCATTGCAACAAAAACGGATAAACTGAACAGAAAACAGTTCAATGAGTCGCAGCAGCTCATATTGCAAAAAATTGAACAGTTTCCTGTTCATGGTCCACTTTTTAGCTCTTCAGCAAATGGACAGGGTAAAAAGGAAATCTGGCAAAGTCTTTCAACATTATTGGAGTTATAAAATGCGTCCACGACTATTTACTCCCGGCCCAACCCAAATATCGGATGAAGTTGTTCATGCAATGGCGCAAAATATGGTTCACCATCGAAGTTCGCAGTTTAAAGAATTTTTTGCAGAAACTTCGGATATGCTGCGCAAATTTTTCAAAACAAACTATGATGTTTTAACATTGACCTCCTCCGGTAGCGGTGGCATGGAAGGGGCAGTTATAAATTTTTTAAGCCGCGGTGATAAAGTTATTACCATTGAAGGTGGGAAATTCGGCCAGCGGTGGGGTGAGATTGCACGCGCCTATGGTCTTGAGGTGATCCCGGTTGAAATTGTCTGGGGTGAAAGTATTAGTCCTGAAGAGTTTAAAACAGTGCTTATGCAACATAAGGATGCCAAAGCAGTGATGTTCACACACAGTGAAACTTCAACCGGAACTGCTTTTGATATACAGGGTATCGCAAAAGTTGTGCGTGAAAACAGCGATGCGATTACCATAATTGACGGGGTTACTTCGGTTGGTGTTTTGCCTTTTTTTATGGATGAATGGGATCTTGATGTGGTCGTCGCAGGATCGCAAAAAGGGGCGATGATTCCACCAGGACTTGCATTTGTTGCCGTGAGTGAACGTGCATGGCAGCGTGCTGATAGCAGTGATTTGCCGAAATACTATTTTAATTTTAAAAAAGCACGCAAATCCTTGCACGGCCAAACTACCCCATTTACCCCCGCAACAATGCTGCTCATCGGCCTAAATGAGTCATTGAAAACATTTCTCGCCAAAGGGCATGAGCATTATTGGCAAAAATATGCCGCGCTTTCTTATGCCATGCGGAATGGTTTGACAGTAGCGGGATTGGAAATTTTTTCGAAAAATCCGAGTCACGCACTAACGGCAGTCAAAGTACCCGAAGGTGTTGACGGACAGAAGTTCGTAAAAATATTACGAGACAATTATAACGTAACGGTAGCCGGCGGACAGGAATTTCTCAAAGGCAAGATTTTTCGCGTGTCCCATATGGGGCATTACGACCAACTCGATATGATGTCCTTCGTCACGGCGATGGAATTAGCTTTTCGTGATATAGGGTGGGCCCTCGAACCGGGAATTGCAGCTCATAACGTGCAGAAATTCTATATGGAATTCACCGAAAAAACAGCAGGACAAGGGTGAAAACATGAGTAAATACAAAATCTATATTACTGATAATATAGCCGAAGAAGCCGTAAGCCTGCTGCGTGATAAAGGTTTTGATGCGGTCGCGGGAGATACATTGGCTGAAACGGAACTTGCAAAAGCTATTGGTGAATACGATGCCATCGCCATACGCAGTGCGTCAAAAATAACTGCCACAGTATTGGAAAATCCGGGAAAGTTGAAGCTTGTCGTCCGTGGTGGTGTCGGCATTGATAATATTGACGTTTCTGCCGCAACTGCAAAAAATGTCGCCGTTGCGAATACGCCCGGTGCAAATACGATTGCTACAGCTGAGTTGACATTTGGTCTTATGCTGGCCTTAGCCCGGCACATCGCAACGGGTTACCGGTCGCTGAGCCAGGGTGAGTGGGACCGCAAATCATTTCGTGGTGTTGAGCTCTATGGCAAAACATTGGGATTGCTTGGCTTTGGTCGTATCGGCCGTGAAGTTGCAAAGCGGGCGCAGGCATTCGGAATGAAAGTTCTGGCCTATGATCCGTATCTTCCGGAAGATGTATTTCAAAAAGCCAATGTGCAGCATGTTTCGTTGGATGCGCTTTGGCCTGCAGCAGATTTCATTTCGCTGCATTTGCCTGCGACAGCGGAAACCAAGGGAATTATTAATAGCGAAACCATCGCTAAAATGAAGGATGGCGTTCGTATAATTAATGCTGCTCGTGGAAATCTCGTCGAGGATGTGGCTACGGCCCATGCGCTGGCGTCCGGAAAGATAGCTGGAGTTGCTTTGGATGTTTATCCCACAGAACCTCCTGCAGCAGAATTTGCTCTATTAAATAAACCAGGCGTGCTCCATGTTCCGCACCTGGGGGCATCGAGTTTTGAAGCACAGGATAAAGTGGCAACAGAAGTTGTTGAGGTCATTGCTGAATTTTTAACGCAACGAACTGGTAGTTCGGTGGTTAATTTGAAAGAGTTGAGTTAGTTCGGTTGAATTCCGTCAATCTACTGATTAATTCTACGTGTAAAACGGGAAAAATTGATGATTCGTGTTCTCATAGCTGAGGATGACCGGAATACCCTGACTGGTTTGGTGGAAATATTGCGTCAGGAAGGATTTGAAGCTGTTGGTGCTGAAAGTGGGGAGGAAGCATTGCGGCTCTTGTCGCGACAGCAATTCGATATTTTGCTGACGGATTTGCGTATGCCGGACATGACGGGAATGGATTTGTTTATCAAGTCGCAGTTCCACGCTCAGGATATGAAAACCATCATCATGACGGCTTACAATTCGATTAAAGACGCTGTTGAAGCAATGAAAAGCGGCGTCTATGAATATCTGACAAAACCGCTCGATCTCGATGAGTTGTTTATTATTTTGAAAAAAGCGGTGTCAGATTTTGAACTTGAGCGCGAAAATGAAGAATTAAAACAGCGGTTGCAAGGGGTTTACCGGTTTGAAAATATCATAGGCAGCAGCAAAGTCATGCAGGATGTTTTTCAAACCATCGTCAAAGTAGCTCGCAGTGAGTCAACGATTTTGATTCGTGGGGAAAGCGGAACAGGGAAGGAACTCGTCGCCAGGGCAATCCATTACAATAGCCCTCGGGCAAAAAATAGCCTTATCGAAGTGAGTTGTGCCAGTTTTCCGGAAACGCTGTTGGAAAGCGAGCTTTTTGGCTATGAAAAAGGTGCTTTCACCGGGGCTGTGGGACAAAAAATCGGGCGCTTTGAGCTGGCGAACAAAGGGACTATCTTTTTAGATGAGATCGGTGAAATTTCCAATAGTGTGCAGACTAAATTGTTACGGGTTCTACAGGAAAGAGAAATTTCACGGCTTGGTGGAACGAGTTCAATTTCTGTAGATACGCGCGTGATCGCGGCGACAAACCGTGACCTGGAAGAAGCGCTAGAAGACGGACGTTTTCGGGAAGATCTTTTTTATCGTTTAAATGTAATTCCAATCAATCTCCCTCCTCTGCGCAAGCGAAAGGAAGACATTCCTTTACTTGTCGATCATTTCATTCGAAAATACGCAAAAGCGAACAAACGTGGTTCTTTATCCGTGCACTCCGATGTGCTGGATATTTGTATGGAATACCACTGGCCGGGCAATGTGCGCGAATTGGAAAATGCCATGGAAAATGCGGTGGTTTTAGGAGAAGGCGATAAAGTTCTGCCTGAACACCTGCCCATTTTTGTCAAAATGCGAAAAGCTGGTTCACAGGAAGGTCTTGAGGCCATATATAATGCCGGCGAAACCTTTCGCGATAAAATTGAATATGCCGAGCGGCTTATTCTTGAAGATGCGATTCGCAAAGCGAGAGGCAATAAATCAGAAGCTGCGAAACAGCTGGATATCAGCGTTCGAAATATGCGTTATAAAATCAGTAAATATAATTTATAATACCCATTCCTTTATTCTCAATCCTTCACTTCTTCATGTTTGTCGAAGAGCCTGAAAATTCTGATCCTGATCTTTGAGAATGGCTCGAATTTAAGAGGAACAACGAGCGTTTCGACAAATTCAACCTCAGGTTCGTTTCCATAATCCCTTTCCTTGCGCACATTGCAATCTTAGACCTTTCATCATTGTTTTTTTTGTTCATTGCATCAGTACTGAACTGATCTTTTTGCCTTCATTCAAATTGCACTATTTGCTGTCAATAAAGCTGTGCAATATTTTTCACTCTAAATATGAATAAAATTGCACAATTGATAAATATACATTTTTTTGCATAAAATATAAAAATTTTAGAATTGTCTAAATGTATAAAAAACTGATATTAAAATAGATGGATTCGAGTGGGTTTATTGAAGAATATCCAATGGCATTGTTTTTGCAAAAGTGCTTCCGTTAAAATTTCTGCACGTTTTAGGAGGAGGATTGGTGAATAAAAAAATGCGTGTTTGTGATCAATTCCCCCCTCTTTCTTCTACTGTGAAATTTGCAATCCAATTAATCCTATTAACTTATTTTAAGGAGGCGAGTAGATGAGTTGGAAAACAACAACTGCGGTTTTCATCAGTTTGATGATGGCTGCATTGCTTGTTAGTTGCGCTGATGTGCCCTCAACAGGTCCTACTCCACCCGAATTCAAAGCTGAATACCGTGTTATCAATGCGGATGCGGCTTTAAGTGGTGGTGCAGTTACTGTTGATAACGCCACAGCAGGTAGCTTGACAGGCGCAGGTAGTGCTACGTCTTATCAGTCCTGGGATTCTGGATCTCGGGCAGTTAAAGTGAACAATGAAACCATTACCGTCAGTATGGATACCGACTGGAAAGGATCCATCGTTCTTCTGCCGCAGGTAGATGTTGATGGTACCCTGGTTCGTTCCTTTATGAAAGTGAACGAAAGAAGAATTTTCGATTCTCCTGTCTCTCAGGAAGAAGTCGAAGGCGATGATGGGACGATTCAAATGGTTGACACACCACGCTTGCGTATGATCAACGCCACAGACGTTACTGTTGACGTCTCGTTGCAAGTTGCAGGTGAAGAAGTTGCCGTTGAAGAAGGTATTGAGCCCGAAGATTATGCAGGTTATTACTTTGTCGAGGCTGTAAATTATACACTCGTGGTAACTGATCACGACACTGGTGATGAATTGACAACAATTTCAACCGGTTCTCTCAGTCCAAAGCGTTACACTGCACTCGTTTGGGGAGCAGCAGGTTCCGTTGCTGGTAAAACTTTGGCAGACGACTAATTCATCGGTTTTTAGAAATTATTAATTGAAAAATAAACGTTTTTAGGAGAAAACCTTATGAAGCGTTATTCACTGCTTATCCTCTTGCTGGTATTACTGGTTCCTGCATTGCTTACAGCGCAGACCACCGGTAAGCTCAGAGGAGTGGTAGTCGATAAAGAGTCTGGAGATGCCCTGCCAGGAGCAAACGTAACGATCGTTGGAACGACACTTGGTTCTGCGACCGACGTGAATGGTGAATTCATCATCCTTAATGTTCCTGCTGGTACGTACGATCTGAAGTCCTCTTTTATCGGTTATCGTGACGTAACTGTAAAAGGTGTTGTCGTCAACGCTGGTTTGACGAAAGAAGTTAATTTTAATTTACCCACAGAGGCCCTGGAGGGATCTGAGGTTACAATCGTAGCTGAACGCCCGTTGGTGGAAAAGAATGCTACGAGTGCTGTTCGCATTCAAACTGCTGAACAAATCGAAAAAATTCCGGTACGCGGTGTTGCCAACATCGTTGCTCTGCAGCCTGGTGTTGTACGGCAAGATGGTGATATCTACATTCGCGGTGGCCGTCGTGATGAAGTTGGCTACTTTTTGGAAGGCGCCAGCAGTCGTGACGAAATGACCGGACGTGATGCCGTTTCGGTTATTCCTGAAGCATTGGAAGAAATTCAGGTTGAAGCAGGTGGTTATACTGCTGAATTTGGTGGTGCAAACTCCGGTATCATTCGTCAGTCGCTGAAAAGTGGAACTGAGCAGTTTCATTTGTCACTTCAGGCAGAAACCGATAATTTTGCCGATCCCGGCGAACAATTCCTGAACACTTATTCCTATGGATACAGTGACTACACAGTAACAGCAAGTGGTCCTGTCCCTGGTATAAACAAACTTCGTTTCTTTGTTGCAGGTGAAAATGAATTCCGTCGTGATGGCATGCAAAGATTCTGGGACGGTTTCATGATCAATCATGCAGATACCTACATTGATGAGAATAATTTCCCATTAACACTTGATAACGTTGGTACCGGTGCTGATCGTCTTGCTTTCCAGCAGATGATTCAGGATCAGGGTTTGTATACACCGAACGGAACAATCGAAGCAACGCGCAGAGAGCGCTGGACAGGTAACGGAACACTTGTTTATGATGCCAGTCCATTTATTGTACGTTTGGGTGCTGCATTAACTTACCAATCCAGTCAGGGTGGTAGCCCAACAAACATTCCTTCCCGTATATTCAACTTGCATAGAGCGGGACTGAATGATCTGTCCACCGCTTTACTCAATTTAAAATTTACCCACCTGGTGAATCCCACAACCTTCTGGGAAGCCAATGTGAACTACTATGATCGCCGCAGCGTATCCTACGATCCGTTGTTTGCCAGCGATAAACACAATTACTGGGCTTATAATGACAGTATTGCCAATGCGGAACAAGGTGTCGATTTCTACACCTATTTCAACCCAATCGTTTCTCCTTTTGGTAACAGTTTTAATATTCATGGTTTTAATTTTACCGCACCTGGTTCTCCTAACGGCTACGGCAAAAGCAAACGCGGTTACATGGGTGGTAGCTTTGCTTTAACCACACAGTACAAAGATCATGAAATTAAACTCGGTGGAAACGCTGAATACCATACGGTTCGCAGTTACAGTATGAGTACATCTGCAATGCTGAACACTGCTCGAGTTCTACCCGACAACTTCCGTGCTGCTTACGCTGGTGACGACCCCGCTGCAGTTGGAGAATACAACGTTTCTTTGGGCACTAGCTGGAGATATACCTATGGTTATGATCTCTGGGGTAATGAACTTAACACCGATGACGTCAACGGTGCTCGTCATCCTCAGCGTTATGCTGCTTATCTGCAGGATAAATTTGAATTGTCAGACCTGGTTATTAACGCTGGTCTGCGTTTGGATGTTATCGATAATGATGATATCGAAATGCCGGATCCAAGCAATCCCAGCTGGGACCGTGTTCTCCGTGGTGTCGGTAGCGACGTGAAAAAGAAAGATCCTGCTGTTGAGCTGAGCCCACGTCTTGGTCTGGCTTTTCCGGTGAGCGACCGCACTGTATTCCACATGCAATATGGTAAATTCGTACAGCCCCCACGTCTTGATCAGATGTATGCTGGTGACAGATACTTTGACCATCTCTTTACAGCGCAAAATTCGATTCAGGGTCCCATCGGCATTGGGCTTGACCCACAAAAAACCACACAGTACGACGTTGGTTTCAGCCAGCAATTTGCAGATAACGCCTCTTTTGATATCACTTATTTTTATAAAAACATTACCGATCAGATTCAGGTCGGCCGTATCGTAACCGATCCGCTTTCACCTGCGGGCGATTACAATACGCTGGTGAACGGTGACTTTGCGACGACAAAAGGTCTTGAATTGCAGTTGAAACTGCGTCGTACCGCACGTCTGGCCGGTCAGATCAACTATACTTTCCAAAGCGCCAAAGGTACCGGTTCTGTGAACAACAGCTCTATTGCAGGTATCGAAGTTGGAAGCTGGGTCCCAACCGTTATACAGCCTTTGGATTTTGAACAACCACAACGCGGTTCCGTTAACCTCGACTACCGTTTCGGTAAAGGTGACGGTGGTGCTGCTCTTGAGCAAATGGGTGTCAACCTGCTTGCTTCTTTTAACAGTGGCCATCCTTACACCCTGGTACGTGGTGAGTTCGGTCAGCAGGCATCATGGTATGCAGGTCAAATTACTGACCCGAGATTCCGTTACCCACTGGAGCAGGTGAATGCTTCCTTGACACCATGGAATTTCCAGCTTGATCTTCGTCTCGACAAAACTATCGATTTTGGTAGCCTTGGTGCCAACTTCTACGTTTATGTTCAGAACCTGACGAACCGTGAAAACGTAATCAATGTATACAACCGCACAGGAAATGCCTATGATGACGGTTTCCTTGCCGACGAAGAATTGAGCGCTTCTGTTATTGCTGCAAATGGTGGTGATGCTTTCGTCGCAATGCACGAACAGATCAATTTGAATGGTAATGGAACCAATTATGCCGTTGATACAGGAAATTTCTTACTTGGTCTCCCACGTATTATTCGTGTTGGTGTCCGGTTGCAATATTAATTCAGTGAATTCGAATTGTTTCGAATATATTTTCATAATTTAGTTAATCCTAAAAGGGAGCTAAATCATAATGAAGAGAACTTTAAGTAAAATCTTTCTAACAACGGCTGTGTGCATGTTTCTGCTGAGCGGAATCGCATTGGGCGCAGAAGCTGATGGAAAGACAACTCTTGATAAAAGGTCGAGCGGCAACGTCGTTCTCCAGGATGATAGCCCTCGAACCAACAGAACCCTTGTCAATGTTGGACAAGTGGCGATGTGGATTTATTCCGATGGGTCTTCTGCGAACACGCCGAGTGGTGATTCCGGTTTGTTTTATCCACGTGGTTCTTCCCCCAGCACTGCCGTTATCTATCAGGACGGTATGGTGTGGGGTGGTATTGTGAATGATGGTGGTACGCCAGCTTTGCGTGTTGGTGGCCAAACTTATAGCGCTGGTACGGTACCTGGTGCAATTCTGAGCGCTGGTGTTCCGGAAGAAGAAACAGCAGTAGATGTGGACCGTATCTGGCGTGTTCGCCGTGACTATCCAACGGCAGACTTGCGTCAGGATGCGGCAGAGTTCTATAGTGTTGCTGCTGCATCTGTAACGGATGCACAAATGGCATTGGTTCGCGCCCTTTACAAACAAGACTGGATCGATTGGCCAGCTGCAAAAGGGGCACCCTTCTATGACGTGGATAATGATGGTGTTTATACTCCCGGTTTCTATACGAATGCCGAGGGAGTCGAAATGCCGAAAACCCGTGCTGGTGCGGATATTGATGGCGATGGTGCTGTTGATGCGAGCACAGTTGGTGATGAACCAGGTGTTGCTGATGCCGACCAGGTCGTCTGGCTCGTGGCCAATGACTTGAATACTGGTGTTGTGCAATCCTTTTCTGGTTCACCCTCTATGGGTATGGAAATGCAAGTGACCTTATGGGCCTATGCACGTTCCGATGCTATGGGTAACATTATCTTCAAACAGTTCCGGGTAATCTATAAAGGAACTGAGACAACCCCTGTCAATGCAACGATTGATTCCATGTATTTCTGTCAGTGGTCTGATCCTGATCTTGGTGGTGCTGGTGATGACTTTGCCGGATGCGATACCAGTCTGAGCCTTGGTTTCGCTTATAACTCTTCCTCCCAGGATGCGGTTTATGCCCGTGCCGGTTATGCTCCTCCTGCAGGTGGTTATGACTTCTTTGCTGGTCCTCTCGTACCTGAAGAAGGTGCGACGGCGATTTTTGGTTTAAAAGAACGTCCAGGCTGGAAAAACCTGCCTATGACTTCTTTTGCATACTTTGCTGCTGGACAGGCAGATAGCGATCCACCTTTTGGTGTCTACAATTCAACACTGCAATGGTGGAACCTGCTGCGTGGATACCATCCACTCCCTGAATCTCCTTCTCAACCCTGGACCGATCCTGCTGGTAACGTAACCATGTTCCGTGTACCGGGTGAAAACCTGAGTGGTGAGGTTACTGCAAACAACTGGATCGATTCGAATCCTGGCGACCGTCGTATTCTGCTCGTTTCCGGTCCGGTCGAAATGGCCGTAAAAGATACCCAGGAAGTCGTTGTGGCTGTATTGGGTGCCCTTGGTTCCGACCGTCTGTCTTCTGTTTCTGCTCTTAAATTTTACGATGCGTCAGCACAGTTTGCTTTTGACAACCTGTTTGACCTGCCAAAACCACCGGCTGCACCGAAAGTATCTGCTGCAGAACTCGATGGTAAAATCGTACTCAACTGGGGTGACAATCCTGCTGGTGTAAAAGCAACTGAAACCTCAGCAAATAAAGGTTATACATTCCAGGGCTATAATATTTATCAATTACCAAGTGCTGGTGCAAGCCAGGGTCAAAGTGTTCGTCTGGCAACCTATGACGTTGTTGATGAAGCAACCGTTATTGCCCAGGATGCTTTCGACGAAAGTTCCGGTCTCGTGCTTGAACTGCCGGTGCAATTTGGTTCCAACAGTGGTATTCTTCGCAGCCAGGTTTTCACAAAAGACTATATTCGTGAAAAATCGCTGTTGAATGGTCAGGTATATTATTTTGGTGTATCTGCTTACAACTATAATGGTGGCGAAGTGACAAAAACTTTGGAAAGCCCTATCTCAGTTGTTAAGGTTATCCCACAAACAGCAAAACCAGGCGTACGTATACCTACAGCTGTTGGTGATGTCATTGAGGGTGTAACGCATGAAGGACCAAGTTTTGGTTCCGTCGAGGTCCATGTTATCGATCCGACCAAAATTACTGGCGATAGCTATGCTGTCACATTCCGTCTTGATACTGTAAGTGCTGACTTGTCTGATCCTGAACACCCGGTCTATGAAACACAGGACGTTTGGGACCTTACCAACACGACAAAAGGTACAAAAGTACTTGAAGGCCAAACCAACCAGAGTGGTGATGAAGGTTACCTGAACGTCGAGGGTATCATGGTGAAAGTCTTTGGTGCTCCGGCTTCCTATGCTCCGATGGCAAATGGTGACCCTGCATTTATCGAGGTGGCCAACGAAAATGGCTTCCTGGCAGATGCGGATTTTGATGCCAACGGTGCGCCATTCGCTGGTAACAACGTATGGCATAGTCTGAATGCTGGTGGCTATGGTGATCGTTATTATGTCAGTACAACGACTTCGGGTATTAGCGGTATGCGCACCAATTTTGGTGAACTCGTACCGTACGATTTCGAATTACGTTTCACGACTCTCGAAGAAGGTAGTTACGGCTGGTGGGCCTTCACCGATGGCTCTGTCGGTCTCGTACCCTTCCAGATTTGGAAAGTCGGTGTTGGCACATTTGATGATCCCAGTGATGATGTCCGCATGATTCCTATTATGTTCGAAGGTGGTGGTACATCTGGAGCTTATACTCCGGACCACGGCGGCGATGGTGCATTTGGCTATCCTGCCTTTGACCGTATTTACTGGTACCTGCCAGCTGACGGTGAATCCTATGATGCACACCATCAGGACATCGTAACCAATGGTGACCTGACAGCGGATCACAGTGGCAATGAAGTCATCGGACGTCTTCTCGTCTGTGATTTCGATGAAAACGGCCAGCCACCAATGCCCGGTTCTATCGTTCGTATTTTTTCAACGAAACCAAATTCACCTGTAGATAAATTCACTTTCTCTACTGCTGGTTACAATCCGTCAACCACCGCTGCAGCGCAAAAAGCGGATATGGAACTCATTAATGCTTACCCGAATCCATATTATGGTATGCACGAATTTGAGCTAAACCGCTTCCAGCGCAGTGTAACTTTCAGTCACTTGCCAAAGCAGTGTACAATCCGCGTCTTCAACCTCGCTGGTGTTCTCGTTCGCACCATCGAAAAAGATGACGACACACAGTTTGCCGCATGGGATCTGAATAACCAGGACGGATTGCCAATTGCGAGTGGTATGTACCTCGCCAATATCGAAGTGCCAAATTTGGGCAACAGGATATTGAAAGTTGCTATCGTAATGGAACAGCAATTCCTTGATAGTTATTAATGATACCTGTTTGGCGGTCGATCTCCAGGCCGTTCAAGCTAGAGAAAATAATAAAGTAAATTATTAGGAGTCAAAAACTATGAAGCACTCTTTGAATAGATTCATGGTCATCCTTGTTGCACTCCTGCTGCTCGTGAGTGTAAACGGGTTTGCCCAGGAAGCTCGAACAGGTACCAACGCTGCTTCGGAATTGTTGATCCCTGTCGGCGCCCGGTATATCGGGATGGGTGGCGCTCCACTTGCTGTTGTAGGTGGTATAGACGCTGTCTATTATAATCCGGCTGGTCTCGCATTTTCTGATAAAACAGCTTACGGTATGGTTTCGCAAATGAACTACATTGCTGATATTAATGTGACTTACGCAGCAGCAAGCGTGAACTTTGAAGGTTTCGGTTCATTGGCTTTTGCTATTAAATCACTCAATATCGGTGAAATTGATATTACAACCGTTGATTCACCTGATGGAACTGGCGCTACCTTTAGCCCACAATTTTTGACTGTTGGTTTAACATACGCAAAAGCTTTGAGCGATCGCGTTTATGTTGGTACAACAGCAAATTTGGTTTCTGAAAGTATGGATCGCGTAAAAGCCTCCGGTCTTGCATTCGATTTTGGTGTGCAGTATCGTGGCGTCGGCCAGATCGAAGGCTTGAGCCTTGGTCTTGCTGTAAAAAATATTGGTAAATCCATGCAATTTGGCGGTTCCGGCCTTATTCGTCAAACCACAATTAATGGTGTTGATCGTGCCACATCGCCTACAGAAATCGTTGCGCAGGCAGATGAATTGCCAACCTCTTTTGAAATCGGCTTGAACTATACATTAAAAGTTGATGACAAGAGCTCGGTTGACGTTTCAACCCTGTACGAAGAGCAAAGTTTCCAATCCGATATCACAAAATTCGGTATTGAATACTCCTTCGATAAAATGGCATTCCTCCGCGCCGGTTACTCTATTTCTCCGGATGCAACCGACCTGAACGGCGACAATGCCTACAATTATGGCTTGACACTTGGTGCTGGTCTGCAGTACAATATCAACAACGTTGATGTTCGTCTCGACTATGCATTCCGTCAGGTTGAATTTTTCGATTCCAACAATGTATTTAGCTTGGTATTCGGATTCTAATTTGCTTATTTTTGCATCTTAGTTTTTAAAAAAGGCCGGGAACTATCCCCGGCCTTTTTTGTTGTAAAAAGCATGAACCGACATCGATGATGTTTGAGTTTTTGCAAATCAATTTTTCAGGTAATGCTTCACTTCCTTGCGAATTATGTATGTGTTGGACAAAAGAATTCCTTTTCCGTAAGCACCTTCGAGAATTTAAACTTAAACAAAATTCTCTCTGCTTTGTCTTTTTGGGAAAAATAACTGGCAAGAAATAAATAAATTGACAATTGAGTAAAATGTCAGTTTTTTATACTGAATTTACAATCAACTTAACTTGCTTTATTCATACGATGCTCAACGAGGGCGATGGGGACTAAGTCAAAACATGATTTACTGACTGTAACTCGACATTTATGTCGAAGGCTTGGCCTCAAAGATGAGCGACATGAATGCCGCGTTACATGTTTTGACACAGCCCCCAATCTTGTGGTTTATGAATAAAGCAGGTGAAATTGTGTGAAAAATGCGCTGGGTTTCGTTGTCTACTTTCCAGAAATTCTCACCATCCCCTAATTCAGAAGCTGGTATACTCAGTGCGTTTTAAATTGTAATGTTGTTCTCAAACTTAAATAATCAGAGGCAAAATAATGACTGGTTTAAAACTTTTTCTGAAAAGAAGCAGAGCGGTTTTCGTGCTTGGTGTTCTGTTTTTAGCTTGCAGTGTTCACTCCTTCGCGGGAAGTTCCGTTCGTGCCAATCTTGCTGCGGCTCATTTCCAAAATCCGGATAGTGGCTATTATCTTGAGATTTATTACTCCATTGCTGATGCCGTTTTTGCAGACATTCATGCGAAAAATAATCTTGAACAGGCAGAGATTGTTTTCAATCTGGTGATCAAACAAAATGATGCCATATGGGCAACGAAAGTTTGGAAAGTTGCTAAATCTGCAGAGGACACAACCCTGGCTCAATCCCAGAAATCCGTAGTGGATGCCATGCGTTATGCTGTTGAGCAACCCGGTACATACGAGATCAAACTTTATACGAAAGCCGTTGAGGTCGCCAATTTACTCGACAGTGCAAGCGTAACCGTTGTGGTGCCGGAAAAGCAACCGACGGACATCGAATTGAGTAATGTGTTGTTCTCCTCCAAAATTGGCCGCGAAGATGGAAAAAGCAATCCGGCTTTTGTTCGCAATGGTTATGAAATCGTCCCCAATCCAGCTGCATTATTCGGTGAGTCATCACCGATCGTTTACTATTACTTTGAAGCTTATAATTTATCCCAAAAGCTGACGGGGGATAAATACAAGCTCTTCTGCACTATCGAAAGCATTTCTGGCAACGAGGTACAGGGAACCGGAAGCGCGTTTCGTACCAAGAAACTGACCGGGGATATGGCCATCGAAATGGGAACCAAAATTATCTCGAAATTGCCTTCCGGTACCTATTCCTTTGTTTATGGCATTGCTGATGTTGATGAGCACATTCTGGCGCAGAGTAAAAAGGACATCTTTATATACAATCCAGCCATCCCTCAGCCGCAACCAACCGGTTTGAGCATTGCCGATGTGGGTGATAAATCCTTTCTCGAACTTTATCGTATGGGAAATGCTGAGCTGGATGTTGAATTTGATAAAATGGTTTACCTTATGGATAAACCAGAAAAAGAATTTTTTGCGAAGTTGACCATTGAAAAAGCCAAAGCTGATTACATGCAGGAGATTTGGGTCAAAGCGGCTGCGACACAGGGTATGGCAGGATCCGTGTACCGTTTTATTTATTTAAAGCGAATTGATGAAGCTAACGTCAAATTTCGCTCTGTATTCATGGACGGCTGGAAAAGTGACCGGGGGAGAATCTATGTCTTATACGGGCCTCCTTACGAAGTGCAAAGATTTCCAAATTCACCGCAAACAACGCCTTATGAAGTGTGGACGTATAGCAACCTGAAGGGGCAGGGCGGTGTTCTTTTTGTCTTTTCTGACAAGACGGGTTTTAAGAAATATGAACAGATCCACTCAACGATGATCGGTGAATTACAGGATCCTGACTGGCAGCGCCAGGTTGCAAAAGGAACGCAAAACGACTATATTAATAATCCTTTTGAAAATTAATTTTTGCTGGAGTCTTTAATACAATGAAGTTACATATGCTTTATTTTTTGCTTTTTATCAGTTTATTTACAGCAGCTTGTGAAGAGAAATCACAATATCCGGAAGTTTCCATGTTGCCTCCGTTTGTAGATGAGCCGTTCTTTTTCCGGGGTTATGTGACGGATACAAATAAAGAGCTGGTCAGTGATATACATGCATTTACACGGCAGATCGTTTCAAAAGACACGATTGACGGGCATGTATGCCAGGTCTATCTTTCCCAGGGAAATCGTATCCCGTTTTATCGTGATAAAGAGGGCACGGTATTTCAGAAAAACACGGAAGACCTGGGAATGCGCATTGTGCCCTATGGCTTTTCCTATCGCGATCCCATTAATATTTCCTATTGGCAGATCATGCTGAAAACAGAGGATGGCCTCGATTCAAAATGGTCCATAGATGTTGATACGGTGTTTAATGCGCTGAATAAAGGTGGAGAAACCCAACAGGTTCGTTATATAACAAAGGGAGCTGCACAGTTTAGTGGCTGGACTTCAACATTCGTACCTGCTGCAAAACGCGTCGTGCCGGTTCTCGATGCGCATTGGTATGATTTGCAGACGTATCTGATTAATGAGACTTCCGGTGATACGCTTTTTTCCTCTATTGGAGAGGGGCATAATTATTTCAGTGAGAATTTTGGCGCGGTGAAGTACACGCACGATTTTGTGCAAAAAGAACTTGGAAAGCCTGCACGAAAACTTTTAGCAACATGGGAACATATGAGTCGGTACAAGTAGATTTTTTTCTCCTGGCGGGTGGCTCGTTTAAGCGTTATACGATTCCTGTAGAAAGTGATTTGTCATAAGTTTTAACCTGTTGTGATCTCTGCGAAATGGTTATGAGAAAGTAGGTTTAATAATGAAAAAGAAGATTAGCTTGATCCTGATAGCTTGCGCGCTCTTCGGTAGCCAGGCACTATTGCAGGCACAGGATTATCTCGTGATTGCCTACGTCAAAGACACCAACACACACGAGAATATACAAGCGGTCAATATATTCCTCGAAGGAGAAAGCAGGGGAACGGTAACCGACAAAGATGGCCGTTTTCGTTTCGGGCTTGATGCCGAAGATATGGGTAAACAGGTGGTTTTTCAACATATCGGCTACCACTTGCTGCGCATAGAGGCGACTAAATTACGAAAAATGGACACCATTTATCTGCAGCCGCGGGTTATCCCATTGCAAGGAGTTGAAGTTGAGGGGATGGCAGAAGCAGACCGTATCCGGTTGGATATTCCCCAGTCAATCGAGTTGATCGATGCAAATGCCTTTGAAATTCGTGGCTACATCGACGCCGGAGACCTCCTGAAAACCGACCACAGTGTGCAAGTCAGTGAGGATTTAAGTGGCCGCAAAACTATCACCATTCGTGGTGGTAACGCGGATGAAGTGGTTGTTCTTTATAACGGCATCAAATTGAATAGTTCTTTCGATAATATTTTTGATATGTCCCTGATCGATTTGAAAGACGTAAAAACCGTCGAAGTGATTAAAGGCAGCAATACAGCTTTATACGGCCCGGAAGCTTTTGCTGGTGTTGTAAACATTATCCCCAAAACAGATTTTGATTACAATATTCGGTTTCAACAACGACTGGGCACTTATCGATCCGGGAATTGGGGACTTGATTTGCATCAAAAATTAGGCGATTTTTCTGGATATTACAGCATAAAACGCGGTGGTCTTGAGCGACTTCTTGAAGACGGTGTGCTGGAAAATCTATCGACGAACAATACCGGTCATCTAACTTATTCGATTTCAAATAATGCCCGGCTCAATGCCATGTTTGTGAGTACGGATCTGGATTACTACCGTACCGGGAGTTTTGCTGAGGATGTATCGAGTATGAACACGCTTGGTTCGTTGCATTTCCATGGTGATATTGGTTTTCTCACTGGACTGGACCTTTCAACATCCTATAAAGAGTTAGATGAAACTCAGGATCTGATCATTTCGGCAGAACGATACGAGCGCGATCTGTTTGATGAATCCTGGTATTTAAACCTGCAAAAAGAACAACAAATTCATGGAATCGATTATCTCATCGGCTACCAACTGCAACATTCCAATCTTGATTATCGCAAGGACCTGGTCTTTTACCAATTCCAGAGGAAAACGCAGGGTTTTGTGGCCATTGCAAAAACGGATGACGAACCAGGCTCGGATTTTTTTAAAAATGTACGTTTAAACCTGAGTCTTCGCCATGACATCATAGATGACGAACAGGAGGATACTTCACAATATAATCTTCCCGGTGCGACCTATGACGATACTTTTCAAACGAACAGCTGGCAGGAGAGTACCGCAAAATTTGCGCTTAATTTATATGGCTTTAATGATGAACTGGTTGTGAACAGCTACATCAGTTTTGGGGCAAATGTTAAATTCCCCTCTTTAATTCAGCAAATAAGCACACCGAACGAATTTGCACGCGATGCGACTGCCCCGAGCATGGAACCGGAAAAAGACCGTAGTCTGGAGATGGCAACGACAGTCACCCGCGACCTCGGGAATATTGCCAACGTTTCAGGTTGGCAAGCAGATTTTTCTTATTTTCATAATTATTATGATAACAAATTTCGGCTCCTCTCACCGCCATTCTCCCGGGTTCCGGTATACGACAACGTGAAAACTGCAAGTATTAAAGGCCTGGAAGGATCGATGACGGTTTTTCTTTTCACCAAGAAAATTTCTACTGAATACGGTTTATCCAAATATTTTATCTCAGAGAAATCATCCTTTCCCTTCAAATCGGATTTCAAACAAACGATTAATCTGACTCTGGATCATTTGGGTTATTCCTTCCAGCTTCATTGGTTCAAAGAGAACGAACAAGTTGCCTGGTTGCCTTCAAGTCAAACCGGTGCCAATCCTGATTTGTATACCGAAGTTGAATTGCCTGCTTATGATAATATTGATGTGCATCTCAGCAAGACATTTGATATAAAAAACTTAAAACTCTTTTTAAACTTTAGTGGACGAAATCTGCTTAATGATGATACCATCCTGCAGGGTATCGCAATACGCGATAAACGTTTTTATGTAACCTTTGGATCGCAATATTGATCTTGAAATTCGGAAAATGGTATTTGCATTCTACGCTCATCGAACTTGTTTTAAATTCCATTTTTATTTTATGAACACTTTTGAGTGAACCATGAATATCCGCAAGTTTTTAAGTCGTATTTTACTACTCCTTTCGATTCCCTTTTGGATTTCTTCCTGCACAGAATCCCCCTTCGGTGAAAATGTAATTTCCGGTGATCGAAGTGCGATTTCCGGTAAAGTCATGCTCGATACAAACGTTGTTGCAAAAAATGCACTCGTTTGGCTTGAAGGTATGGACATCACTACTCGAACCGACGATGATGGTGAATTTCGCATTGAAGCGTTGCCACGTGGTGCCCAGGGAGGGAGTAACGGATATACCGGTACTTTAAATTTGTATTATTACTATGGGAATTTCAAGCTGACAAAAACAACTTTAGCTTTGCAGGATGGCCAATTTATTTATGACAGTGGCCCGATAAATGGGAAGGGGAAAATTTCTGAGCCGGTTATTATGCAAAAACTCGTCGATATCACAATGCAATTGAGCCCGTCCTATCTCGTCATTGGCACCAATCCACAAGTGCGCGTGGATGTGGTACTTACGGCCCTGGATGACTCGGTATCGGTATTTTATCCGGGTAATGTTGAAGGAACACTTCACCCTTTAACGTTAGTAGATAAGTCGAATGGCAATCATTGGACAGTACAATCAACACTAATCGGTGTTACGTCTGGTCCAGCGACAAAAACTATTGCGGCTGGTGATTCACAAAAGCGAAGTTACATCCTGGGTGCAGGATTTATTCCGGATAAAAACGCTGAATATGAGATTGTTCCCTATTTTTTGCTCAAGCACGAACCTATTCCAAGCGGTATCTATCAGGACCCGGAAGGGGGAAGTTTCACTTCGTTAGCAAATCATTGGAAATTGCCGTTTGAGCGGGAAGGTGGGAAATTGTCGGTGCAGGCAAGCGATGACTAAATCATGCAAACTTTAAAAAATTTGTATACCAATGCGAATGCGTCTGCCAAAACGGTCCTGAAATTGTGTAAGTAAGGGCTCACCAAACAGGAAAGCGTACTCGCTATAATCACGATGCCTTGTGTTCAATAAATTTCGTATTTCGATGTAGGGGCCCATTTGGTATCTTTTTGCCCACACGTTAATACTCGCTTTTAAGTCGGTATAATTACGCCATCCCAATTGTCCTTTTGCCACTTCTTGCGTGCTCCCCTCAATTATCCAGTCCCTTGGACTTTCGAATCGTGAGAAAAAGCTGAGATGAAATTTTTCCTGATATTTATATGTACCACGAATGAGAAAGATATTTTCCTGGCTGCGATTGATTTTATGAAGCGTTGCATCCCGAAATTTATCGGTGTTCAGAAAATAAAAATAATTATCCTCAGGGAAATTGTTCTCTCCCTTAATTGTCTGGTGGGTAAATTGTGTCAGCATGTTCAAGTTAGGTGTAATGGCTTTTGAAAAGGCAACTTCAAATCCTTCCGTCTTGCTTTGTGCTGTACTCATATAACGAATTGTATTTTGATTGGAATCGAAGACGGAATTGAATCCTGTATCCAAACTATGTTTTTCTGCACGGCTGAAGAGCGAAAATGAAGCACCGAAGTTTTGCGCTACTTTACGTTGAAATGCGATTTCCATATTCCGTGATGTTTGCATCTGCATGTCGGGATTGCCAAGGAGCGGATAGCTCGCTTCCGCCATTTCGGTTGAAGCACCGGTTCCATGATAAAGATAAATTAAAGGAGGTAGCTGTGAATACTCACCAAGATTAAAAAAGAGCTGGTGTCTGTCATTGAATGGGATGCCAATAAACAACCTCGGTGAAAAAACATAATCGTTAAAAGACAACTCATTTAAGGTGGAAATTTCGCCCTGCGTTTGTTTAACAACCGAACTGTGTGGATTGAAATAATCGACCCTGGCACCTAACTTTGCCACCAGATGTTGTGAATCAAATCCGGCTTCGAGATAACTCCCAAATGCATTCGGTGTACGGTAATATTGGCTCTGTATTGGAACATACTGATCAAGGGTATCCGCATCCTGGTAATAAAACATTTTATTTGAAGATAGTTCCAAATTATAAATGTCTGTGGAGAAGCCGCCCTTTAAGTTCACATACCTGTTAAACTGCTTGGATATGCCCCCTTGCAGGCGATACTGAATTTCATTTACATCGAAATCCCACAAAGTATCTTCCTGATCCTGGCTGATAGCGATTTGGGATTCATCATTGCTGGTAATGTGTAGTCGGCTATCACGAATTGTGTCGGATATTTTTTGTGCACTGAAGTCGAGATTGAAAATTAAACTCCGAGTGGGCGTAAATGTGTAAGTTATTGCCCCATGCAAATGTTTATTTTCCTGTTTTGAAAGCGCTGATTCCGCCGGGAAATAGTCATTCCTCAGGCTATGGTTCGTCCATCGGGATAATGCCCCCTGAAATGCAAGATTATTGTTCTTCGAAAGTGAAAAATCATAAAGTGCACTTATGTTTATATTGCTGAAAGCAGCACTTTCGTTATACACTTTTTTAATATCACTCTTTTGTGGAGTATCCGTGGCATTGAAATCAAAGCTCATATAATAATTCATTTGCACTTCCGGGCCACCAAAGTTAATTGCCATTGGGCCACCCAGACTGGCTTCAAACCGGCGGTAATTATCACGGTATTTCGTCGCGTTGCCTACATAATCTGTATAAGTTCTGGCTTTGGCACTGAACTGTTTTCTGCCCCGTTTACGGATAATATTGACGACTCCTGCGGTACTGTTGGTATATTCGCTACTGACACCACCGGTTGTGACAACAACTTCTTCAATAGCTGATACCGGAATGTTAAAAGCAACATCACGCGAGTATGCACTCATCATCGGAATGCCGTCGAGCAGGTAAATAACGTCCGATGATTTTCCACCACGAAAATTTGTTTGAAAAAGCCCGGGAATATATTTAAAACTATCCAGTACGTTGTCCGCGGGAATAGCCTGGTTCAAATTTATATTGGTGACATAATGTGTTGTCGATACATGACTTCGGTGGATGAGTCTTTGGGCTTGCACCTCAATAAATTTAGTATCCGAATTATATTGCAGTTGCATTCCAAAATCGATTGTTGTATTTATATCTGCTTTTATTGGGAGCTGTTTGCACAGTGTTGTTTTATAGCCAATATGTTGGATTTGAGCGTCGTAAATACCAGGCGGGATACCAACCAAAGTGAAGTAACCATGTTTGTCAGTCTTGCCGCTAATGTCAGTCTCTTCTATTGATATCGTTGCCCCCGGTAGCGGTGTATTATTGGATGCATCGTAAACTTTGCCGGAAAATATTCCTGTTGCCCCTGCATTCAGAAGCGATGGAATGATTAAGATGCTCACAACAATGAGAAGGGTGTATGATTGTATTTTTAATTTATCAGGCAATTTAGTTTCCGGTTTTATTGAATACGAAGTCATATATTCTTAAGATATGAAAAATATGCAACTTATATGCCACTGGAAGTATCTATTCAGTGTATAAAATTTTAGGGATGAAATCAGATGAGCAATTAGGTATTAATATTTATTTTTAATTGATAATATGCAACTTGTTTCATTCAATTAGGAAAGAATTTGCATAGGGAGAAAATGTGTTATCCGCTGAAATTCAACACTACCTGGATTCATTGGGCATGTTCGGTTGGAAGCTTGGCCTGGAACGCATGTGGGCAATCGCCGATGAACTTGGACACCCGCAAAAGAAATTCTCTGTCATCCATATTGCTGGTAGCAATGGTAAAGGCTCAGTTGCCCGATTATTGGAATCTATTTATCTGCGAGCAGGTTATCGTATCGGCTTGTATACTTCGCCACACTTAGTAACCCCAACTGAACGTATTCGTATCGCTGGTAGCGATGTCGACGAGCACGATTTTGAGCAAAATCTCCGTGAAATCCAACCAGTTCTTTTAGCAAAAGAGGCAACATACTTTGAGGCGCTCACCCTGCTTGCGTTCCACTGTTTTGCAAAATTTCATGTCGAATTGGCCATTATTGAAGTTGGACTCGGCGGACGTTTTGATGCTACAAACATAGTTGACCCACTGTGCAGCATCATTACCTCAATTTCGCTTGAGCACACCGATTATCTGGGGAATTCACTGGAGAAAATAGCATTTGAAAAAAGTGGTATAATCAAACCAGGTGCTCCTTGTATAATTGGTGATCTGCCTCCAGAAGCAGAAACCGTCATTAAAAAACGTTGTGATGAACTGGCCGTCGAGCTTGTCCCGAACAAGAAAATTGGAGTAAAATGTATTGGTTTTTCAGCGCTTGGAATGGGTCTTGAAGTTGAATATGGGGATAAGACATGGTCTGTTGAGACGCCGCTGATAGGAGAGCACCAAATCTCGAATATCAAAACTGCGCTTTCTGCCATCGATAAAATGCAGAAGGTATTTCCGTGCTTCGCGGAGAGTATCGATTATGGTTTGCAAAAATTTGCTTTTGCAGGACGATTTCAGATGTGGCGAAAAACTCCAACAATCGTTCTCGATGTTGCCCACAATCCTGCGAGTATGGCTTGTTTAGTAGAAAGCCTGGTACAAATCTTTGCCAATCGGAACTTCATTTTTCTTATCGGAATGTTAAAAGATAAAGATGCAAAGCTTTCGCTGGCTCACTTGCTCCGTCTCAATCCCGTATGTATTTGTATTACTCCACAAACGTCCCGTGGTCTGCGGGGCAACATATTGCAGAAAATTGCCTCTGAAATTGGTATCTCCGCGTCAAATGCTGCAGATGTAATCGATGCTTTTTTACAATCGGTGTCATTACTTGATAGGAATACGGTTCTTGTTGTTACTGGTTCGCACTATGTGGTTGGTGAATTTTTGCATAAACAAGTACAACTAAAATCCCTCTTAGACGAAGATTCGCATCGCTTATCATAGCTGCTCTACGGAAAAAAAAAGGAAGCGAATGGAAGTTTTTAACCTGTGATTTGTAAATTTTACTACAGATCAGTTAACAAATAATTTATTGCATTTCGGGTGGCAGGCAGTTATATTTCTTTATTTTATACGACCCTAACGATTGCATGAAAGACTCAATATTAACTGTAAAACAACGCATTGCCGAGTGTTGCGAGAAAACTAACCGTGATGCAAACGAGATCCAACTCGTTGCAGTGAGTAAGACTGTTTCTGCAGCACTTGTTGAGCAAGCGATTGAAAACGGAATATCACTTTTTGGTGAGAACAGGGTTTTAGATGCTGTTGCAAAAATTGAATCTGTAAATAAAGAAGCGACCTGGCATTTTATTGGTCATTTGCAAACGAACAAGGTGCATAAAGTGATTCCCTTGTTCGACATGATTCAATCAGTTGATAGTGTGCGCTTAGCTGAAAAAATTCAGATTGAGTGCAAAAAATGCAACAAATCGATGAATATTCTTGTTCAAGTTAACACTTCTGGCGAATCTTCAAAATACGGATTTGCACCAGAAGAAACGATACAGGCTGTGGAGCGAATTCGAGCGTTACCATCTGTGCACATTCGTGGTTTAATGACTATAGGTGCACTTACCGAGGATGAAAACAAAATTCGGGCATGCTTCCGTCTGTTACGAGATTTATTTGAAGAAATCAAAACCTTAGATTTACCCAACGTCAGAATGGATTTTCTGTCAATGGGGATGTCAGATGATTATCCAATTGCCATTGAGGAGGGTGCGAATATGCTTCGTATTGGAAGGGCACTTTTTTCAAAACAATAATCTTAGAGAGTAATTATGTTCGTATTTGCAAATTTTTTCACAGCAATCGCCAAACTGTTGAATATCGCCTTTACCCTTTATACTTACGTGATGATAGCACATGTGGTGCTTTCCTGGATTCGAGTTGATCCGAATAATCAGATTGTTCAGTTTATATATCGGATTACTGAGCCTGTTTTAGGGTATGTGCGACAGTATGTACCCCCTTTCGCGGGACTGGATTTTTCCCCCATCATCGTTATCATCGTGTTGCAGTTTTTGCAATCCTTCCTTGTGCGCACTTTGTTTGATTTGGCGAATTCCTTTTAAGATGATGAATGAAATTTTAATTTGGAGCGTACTGTGAAACTTACACCCTTAGATATAAAAAAACAAGAATTTAAGAAGTCGATTCGCGGATATGATGCCGTGGAAGTTGAAGCTTTCCTCGAAGTCGTCGCGGATGAATTTGAATCCGTTGTTCGGGAGAAAACGCAATTAGCAGACGAAGTATTAAAATTGCGCACTCAGCTAAAGGACTACCGCAGGGTGGAGGATAGTTTGAAGGATACGCTGGTTAGCGCACAGGAAAATTTAAATTCCTCGCGTGAAAACAGCAAACGGGAGGCTGATTTAATTATTCGCGATGCTGAGTTGAAAGCAGAGAAGATTTTGGCAGAATCACGTCGAAATCTGGAGAAAATTAAAAATGATATAATCATTGTTCGTGCTCAAAAGGAAAGTTTTGCGCGCCGCCTGCGCCATTTGCTTGAAAGTCAAATGGAATTGATTGGCGTGTTGGAGTTGGATGACAAGGGGTTCGTTGACGAAGTTGAAAAGCCTAAACAAGCCAAACAGGGAAACGAGCAAGAAAATTCATCCTTGAGATCGGCTGACAAATTAAAGAATCAAAAAGATTCTATTATTATCAATGACAATTCAGAGGATGATAAGTCAAATGATGGTGATGATGACAAACTGGATGGGAAAAAGACGGCCAAATTGCCCAGAATTAAAAACCAGTATTTGACCTGATCGGCATTTAAAAAGCTTAACAATTTACTTTGAACTGCAAGTTGCATAATAGCAAAAATATATTTATTTTATTTCTTCCTCCAATCAGCCTGGAGTGCATAATTACTTGATATAATTGCAATATTTATAAACTATTGTGATTTCCTCGAATGGAGTGAATACGATGTCGGAACTTCTAAAAAAATTGAACGAAACAAAAGTATTTTTAGATAGCAAAACCCGGTTGAAGCCGACAGTTGGAATCATACTCGGTACGGGATTAGGTGGATTAGTTTCTGAAATTGATATTGAAACTGCCATTCCGTATTCTGAAATCCCTCATTTTCCACTTTCTACAGTTGAAACCCATGAAGGACGATTGCTTTTCGGCCATTTGAGTGGTAAAAATGTTGTGGCAATGCAAGGCCGTTTTCATCTCTATGAAGGGTATTCAATGCAGAAGATTACCTTTCCTGTTCGGTTGATGAAACAAATGGGCTGCACAACGCTGATCGTTTCCAATGCTTGTGGTGGAATGAATCCGAATTATACACCTGGCGACATTATGGTGATCGCCGATCATATCAACCTGCTTGGCGACAATCCTTTGATTGGCCCAAATGAAGATGAATTAGGACCTCGCTTTCCCGATATGAGTGAACCCTATTCAAAAGATTTGATCGCACTGGTTGAACAAATAGCCCTCGATGAGAAAATAAAAATTCAGAAGGGCGTGTATGTCGCTGTTTCCGGGCCTAACTTGGAAACTCGAGCAGAATATCGCTTTTTGCGCACCATCGGTGCCGACGTAGTTGGGATGTCGACTATTCCTGAAGTTATCGTTGCGGTTCACAGCGCTATGAAAGTATTGGGATTCTCAGTTATCACCGATGCATGCTTTCCTGATGCACTTGAACCCGCGAATATCGCTGAAATCATTCGTATCGCAGGTGAAGCTGAACCCAAGTTGACAACTCTGATCCAGCGAACTGTTGCAAAAATAGATTAACTTGACCTTTATCGAGCTTTCAATCCGATAAGGATTGCAAAACACAAGAAATTACATCCTGGAGTTTATACCCGAATTATGTACAAAGAATTAGGAACACGATTTAATATTCCCGCAATTGAAAAAGAAATCCTTGAATTTTGGGAAAAGAACAGGATTTTCGAAAAAAGTATAGAAAGCCGTGATGCCGAGAATCCATTTGTTTTTTACGAAGGCCCACCAACTGCTAATGGTCGTCCAGGTATTCATCACGTGCTGGCACGAACGGTTAAAGATCTCGTCTGCCGTTTGAAAACTATGCAAGGTTACCGTGTTGAGCGGAAAGCAGGATGGGATACGCATGGCTTACCTGTCGAAATTGAGGTTGAAAAAGAACTCGGAATCACTAAAAAAGATGATATTGAAACATACGGCGTTGAGAAGTTCAACCAGAAATGCCACGAGTCGGTTTGGAAATATAAAAGCGAATGGGATGAACTTACGCGGCGTATGGGGTACTGGATCAATCTCGACGATCCATATATTACCTATGATAATAAATACATCGAATCGGTGTGGTGGATATTATCACAACTTTGGGAAAAAGGTTTGGTTTATGAAGGTCATAAAATTATCCCTTACTGCCCGCGTTGTGAGACACCGCTTTCAGGTCATGAAGTCGCCCAGGGTTATAAAGATATTGATGATCCTTCCGTATTCGTTCGCATGCAATTAATTGATGACCCGAAAACTTCGTTTCTTGTCTGGACGACTACACCCTGGACATTGATCTCGAATGTCGCTTTGGCATTAAATCCAACTTTGGAATATGTTCTAGTGGAGCACGAGGGTGAAAAGCTGATTTTAGCCAAGAGCCGCCTTGACTGCCTTACTGGCGAATACAAGATTCGCCAGACATACAAAGGCTCACAGTTGGCCGGACAGCGCTATAAACGGTTATTTGAATTTTTACCAACTGAAAAAGATGCTTTCTTCACTGTAACGGCAGATTTTGTGACAGCTGATGATGGAACAGGAATTGTGCATATCGCACCGGCATTCGGTGAAGAAGACAATCAGGTGGGAAAAAAACATAACCTCCCTCATCTGAATCCTGTCATGAAGGACGGCAAATTTGATGAGCGAATAAAGCCCTATGCGGGTCAGTTTTTCAAAGAAGCGGATCCTAACATAATCAAAGATATGAAGGCGTCCGGGATTTTAATGAAATCGGAGAGTCATACGCACTCTTATCCCCATTGCTGGCGATGCAGTACACCTTTGATTTACTATTCCTACAAATCGTGGTATATCGCTACAACGAAGTTGAAAGATCGCATGCAGAAATTAAATGCAACGATTGACTGGCACCCAAAGGAAGTGGGAGAAAAGCGTTTTGGTGAGTGGTTGCGCAATAACATCGACTGGTCACTTTCACGGGAGCGATTTTGGGGTACACCGTTGCCCATTTGGAAATGTGATTCGTGTAATCATACAGAGTGTATTGGTAGTATTGAGCAGCTCAAAGAGCGCGCTGGAGTTTTGGAGATTAATGATTTACATAAACCGTATGTGGACAACCTCAATTTCCCATGTACGAAGTGCAAAGGCACGATGATACGGGAACCTGAGGTCATTGATGTGTGGTTCGACTCCGGCAGCATGCCCATTGCACAATGGCATTATCCTTTTGAAAATAAAGAAATTTTCAAACACAATTTCCCTGCAGATTTTATCAGCGAAGGGGTGGATCAGACACGTGGTTGGTTTTATTCACTGCTGGCAATTTCAACTTTGCTTTTCGACCAGACATGTTACAAGTCATGTATTTCACTGGAAATGATTCTTGACAAAACCGGTCAAAAAATGTCGAAAAGCAAGGGAAACACTGTGAATCCCTTTGAGGTAATAGAAAAATTTGGCGCTGATGCTGCCCGTTGGTATTTGATGGCTGTAAGCCCACCGTGGTTACCGACACGATTCGATGAAGAAGGTGTTGCTGAAGTTGTGCGCAAGTTTTTTGGAACGGCATTGAATACCTATAATTTTTTCGCAATGTATGCAAATATTGACAATTTCGGCTACGATTCCGGGAATCTCGTTGCCATCGAATCTCGGCCTGAGATTGACCGCTGGATAATCAGCCGGATGAATCGTCTTGTGAAACAAGTGGATGATTATCTGAAAAAATATGATATAACCAAACTCGTTCGTTCCATAAGCGATTATCTTGTCGACGATGTTTCTAATTGGTATGTTAGACGCAACCGACGCAGATTTTGGAAATCTGAAGTTGGCGAAGACAAATTAGCTGCTTATCAAACCTTGTACGAAGTTCTGTTGACCGTTGCAAAACTGATCGCTCCCGTTGCGCCATTTCTCAGTGAAGAAATATATCGTAATTTAACAGCTGATTCCAACGAAGCGCAGGAGAGCGTGCATCTCGAAACTTTTCCCCAGCCAAAAGCACATAAATTCCGTGACGAAGAACTGGAAAATCGCATGGACCTTGTACGGGATGTTGTCTTATCCGGTCGCTCACTACGCAATGATGCTGGTGTAAAAGTTCGTCAACCTTTGTCCCGGCTTATCGTTGTGACAAAAACGCAGGAACAGCAAACGCAACTTGATGAAATGTTAGGCCTCATTCAGGAAGAGTTAAACATTAAAAAAATAACCTATGCCAACGATGCCAGTGAATTGATGTCGAAAAAAGCGGAACCGAATTTTAAAAAATTAGGTCCAAAATTCGGGAAAAATGTAAACGCTGTAGCACAGGTTATTCGTGATCTTCCAACAGCTGCCATCAACGAACTGGAGTCCAAAGGTGAATTGCACATCGATAGCAATGGTGTGAAAGGATATATAGAAAAAGACGATGTACGCATTGTTGCAGAGGGTGCTGATGGGCTAATCGCCACGATGGAAGGGACATATCCGGTCGCATTGGATACTGCACTGACTCCGGAATTAATTGCCGAGGGTTATGCTCGCGAATTTGTAAATCGCATCCAGAATATGCGTAAAGACGCGGGTTACGAAGTTGTTGACCGGATTATAGTTGGTTATTCAAGTACACATCCTGAGCTCGAAAACGCATTTACCTCAATGCAAAGCTATATTCAAACTGAAACGCTTTCTGAGCAAATCAATGCGAAGGTTGATGGCTTTGAAGTTGCAAAAGAGTGGAAAATTGATGGAAAAGAAATTACTTTAGCTATTAAAAGAATATAAAATTTCTTATATTAGCAGCACATACTGCAGCAAAGTATTTGGGGCGAGTTTTGCGGAAAGTTAGGAATGGAAGTCGGTAGACTTTTCTGCTGATGAGTCTGGATCTTTTAAAAGGAGGCAGGTCCTATGGCTATGTCCAAGGAAGACTTAAAATACTTTGAAGATTTAATTAACGAGAAAAAAAACGAACTTCTCAAAGAGTTAGGGCAATTGCGCGAGCCTGGCGTGAGCAACAGCGGCAGTGTTGAGGATCATACGCCTTATTCGTATCATATGGCAGATCAGGGAACAGATAATATGGAGCGGGAAAAAAAATACTTTTTCGCCGGACGAGAAGGTAAACTCCTCGATTATCTCGAACGTGCACTTGAACGAATTGCAGATAAGTCCTACGGAATTTGTCGCGGGTGCGGTGAATTGATCAACCCTGAACGTCTGAAAGCCGTCCCCCACGCCACACTTTGCATTAGCTGTAAATCAAAACAAGAAAAATTATAAAACAGGGACGCATCCTTGCGCGTGTTATTCATTACATTGGGTGCTGTCGTACTTGACCAGCTCACCAAATTGTTGGTAAAGTCCAATTTTGTTCTGTACGAAAGTATCAAAGTAGGGGGAGATTTTTTTCGTTTGACCTATATTGAAAATCCGGGTATGGCTTTTGGCATTCGATTGGCCGGACCCTGGTTTTTTACTCTCTTCTCCACCATTGCCAGCATTGTAATCCTGATATTTCTCTACCGTATCCGTAACGAACGATTCCTTTCACGGATGTCACTTGCTCTTGTACTGGGAGGGGCGATTGGAAATTTGATCGATCGTTTTATGTACGGGCGTGTCGTTGATTTTTTGGATTTTGGCTGGGGAGCGTATCGTTTTTGGGTATTCAATGTGGCTGATATCTGCGTCTCAATTGGAATGACGCTTCTCATATTTCTCGTACTTTTTGAAAAAGATGCTTCGCAGCAGGATAATTCCCGCATTCCATATCGTCCTAAAACTATTGGAGATAGTGAAGAGCACGACATCTGGCATTCTAATTAATCGTTTTTTCATACGATTCAATGGGCGCAAAATTTTCAGTTTGAAATAATGACCGATAATCCCACTCCTGAAGTAAAAATTTCAGTTCCTGCCGATCAAACTCCGAAACGTATCGATAAATTTATTGCCGAAAATCTACCCGGTGTAAGCCGTTCCTATATTCAAATTTTAATTCAGGAAGGGAAGGTTTCATGTTCCGGTAAAGCCGTAAAA
>JACKDF010000015.1 GCA_020633655.1 Deferribacteres bacterium | reverse complement strand
TCTTGAAACAAGGCGACGGCCCAATACCATCGAAATCGAGCACTGTAAAAGTGCATTACCGTGGCACATTGCTCAACGGTGAAGAATTCGACAGTTCCTATAATCGAGGCCAGCCAACCGAAATGCAGGTAGGTGCTTTCATTCCCGGTTGGATTGAAGCATTGCAACTGATGAAAGTCGGAAGCAAATATAAACTTTTTATCCCGTCAGAACTCGCTTACGGCGCCCGTGAATCAGGTCCAAAGATTGGGCCGAATTCAACATTAATTTTTGAGATAGAATTATTGGATTTCAAATAATTTAGCATCATTAAATTCGCCAGATTATATTATGAATTTCAGCATTATCAAATCTGGCGAACGGCTTCTGTTCCAATTTGAGAAGCACTTCCGAGAGCCATCCAGCTTATTACGACCGATTGCATCAAGATATTTTCATGTTCATTCGAATTATTCGTTAAAATTGAAAACTTCACTCTGTAAAAATGACCATAAAGGGTAAGCCATGTACGGAAAAATAAAAGACGATTTCAGGCAAGTTTTGCAGCAAATTGAAGATGACGGATTGTATAAAAAAGAACGCATCATAGCCAGTGCACAGGGTGTGGAGATACAGCTCAGCGATGGCAGTTCGGCCATAAATTTTTGCGCAAACAATTATCTTGGTTTTTCCAGTGACCAACGCGTGCTCGATGCCGCAAAAGATATTTTACCCGGTCGCGGTTTTGGCTTGAGTTCTGTTCGATTCATCTGCGGCACCCAGGACATCCATCGCGAACTGGAACTGAAAATTGCAAAATTTTTAGGGCAGAATGACACAATCCTTTACAGTTCCTGCTTCGATGCCAACGGCGGATTATTCGAAACGGTCCTCGGTGAAGAAGACGCAATCATAAGCGATGCGCTCAACCATGCTTCTATCATCGATGGTATCCGTTTGTGCAAAGCAAAACGCTTTCGCTATGAGCATAGCGATATGTCCGATCTTGAAGTTCAGCTCAAAGCCGCCAACGCAGCAAACACGCGCTATAAAATGATTGCCACCGACGGCGTTTTTTCCATGGATGGGGACATGGCAAAACTCGATGAAATATGCTCTCTCGCCGACAAATACGATGCGCTGGTGATGGTGGATGACAGCCATGCTACTGGTTTCATCGGGAAAACCGGCCGCGGTACACCAGAACATTTTGGTGTCATGGATCGGGTCGATGTCATTACAACCACTTTCGGTAAAGCCCTTGGTGGAGCCTCCGGTGGTTGCACCAGCAGCCATAAAGAAATCGTTGCTATGTTGCGGCAAAAAAGCCGTCCCTACCTCTTTTCCAATTCCGTTGCACCAGCTATTGTTGCTACTGCTCTGGATATTTTGACCAATTTATCCGAAACAACGGAACGTCGGGATAAACTTGAACGCAATACAAAATATTTCCGCGACCAAATGACCGCAGCGGGTTTCGATATTAAACCCGGCGTTACACCTATCGTTCCCATCATGCTTTACGACGCCCGTCTGGCACAGGAAATGGCGGCTGAACTTCTGAAGGAAGGCATTTATGTGATTGGATTCAGTTTTCCGGTTGTTCCCCGTGGCCAGGCCCGTATTCGTACACAAATCTCCGCTGCTCACGAGACAAAACACCTGGATCAGGCGATAGCAGCATTTACAAAAATAGGCAAGAAGTTAGGTGTGATCTGAGCCCCAGGCACAAGTTGTATTTTTAAAATGCAACTTGTGCATCAAAAATAAACTCCGTATCAAAGTCCTGATTAAAACCGAGTTCAAACCGTATAATATTGACATACGGTACATGAAAATTCAATCCGGCGCCAAATCCATGCAGCCATTTATCCGGTCGCGTTTGTATACCGAACGCTCCACTGGATATCGCAAATACCCTATCTCGATACAAATCAACATTTGCTTCCTGAATCCACAACGAACCAAGATCGAGAAACAGAGAGCCGCTTATACCAAATTTCAAGTTTCGACCGTAGTTCCCCAGGGTCGATTCTTCGATTTGAAAGTAACGAACGGGAAGAATTGGAAAACGCAGTTCAAGGGATGATAAGATTCGATTTTCGCCTTCGTAGCGCTCACTAAAGCGACCACGAATGCGGTAAATATAACCAAAGTAGGCGCGTCCATAAGGTGGAATCTGACCATCGCTCAGCAGCAGCGATGCACGTCCCGCGAGAATCACATCTTTGTAAATGGAGCGGTAGACACGACTCTCGATTAAAATTTGCCTGTAGTCGATATAGGCGTCATTCCAAAATCCAATCTTTTGATAGGTTGCACTTAAAAATGATCCGCGTGAGGGATACCAGGCTAAGTCGCGGGTATTTCGAATGTATGTAAGACTGAGCGTCGGTAAATTATCCCTGCCGGCTGGGTGCAAAGTCTGCCCCATGAGTGGCGGATCGTATTTGATACGCGAATACCCTGCTGCCAATTGCACACTATTCTCCAGATTGATGCGGTAACCCAATGCAATGGAACCGCCAACCTGTTTTTCATCGATTTCCTCTTGCAGCAGCTCAAAGCTTTTACTGCGCAGGCGGTAGTAGAAAAATTGCGTGCTCAAAAAATAGTTTTTATTCCCTTTGATCGCGGGAATACTGTAAAGCAAATAGGCCCCGGGATTATACCCAAGCCACCCGGCAATGGAGAGCATTTCGGCATTGCCGCGAAAATTTGTGTGCAACAGGCTCATGCCGTAGGACGCCTTATCCCATTTGTATTCGCGGTCGTTAAAATAAAAAAGTGGCCAGGGAAAAAGATACCATTGCTCCGTCACATCGATGAGCAGCGCCGTTCCTTCATCTTTTTCCTCCAAAAGAAATTCCACACGACTAAACAAACCCAGACTTTCTACACGCCGGGCATCATAATTGAGATCGTCAGTAGACACACTATCGCCGACCTGAGTGCGCATTTCACGTAATATAACTTTGGGCCTGGTTTTTTTATTGCCGTGAATAGTGATTTCGCTGATGTAATAATTTTGTGACAAGGAAGTTTGAATGACTTCCTGAGCGGGAGCTACCGCGGGTCGAAATGTAAAAATGAGCGTGAAAAATGCAAAGAATGCACAGCTCTTAAGGGATTTCCCGCAGAGCTTGAACACAAAATCGCAATGGATTCCTGCTGAAAACAATTGGAACCAAAGGCTGACATCTGCCGAAGAACAATGAGTCGTTTTTCTTATTTTTTTTGCGCTGAAGTCTATTCGATGGGAGGATTTTTGCATTTTTATCCAGTTTACTAAAATTTACCTAACAAATGAAAATACACCTGCCATCCCCCCTCACCATCTGTACGTTTTGCAAAAT
Organism: Deferribacteres bacterium; assembly: GCA_020633655.1. Classification (GTDB taxonomy): domain Bacteria; phylum Zhuqueibacterota; class Zhuqueibacteria; order Zhuqueibacterales; family Geothermadaptataceae; genus Bioreactorimicrobium. The sequence goes on along the minus strand of JACKDF010000015.1, from coordinate 44,591 downwards.
CAAAACGCATCAGACCTTCGGCAATAAGTAACGAAACGCCAGGTGAAGTATGCACCTTCTCCGTGGAGAATTGGCTAAAATCCAATAGGGCATTATCTGAATTGGCAGTATTCGCAGAAGCTGGATATTCCATACCATTGGCTAACCAGGCATCGCCAAAATCGAAAAAAGCACCCAGTGAAAAAGTATCCCAGAATGGAATAAAACCAAGGGGCAGATTTTGTAAAATATCGCCGCCGAAATAATAATTTATTGAACCGTGCAACAGACGATCACCATAAAATTCTTTTGGTTCAAATCCGCGCAGTGATCCTGGCCCGCCGAGCCCCATGAGATGTTGGGCCGCCCAGGCATTCGTACGGCTGCCGATCATCAATTTGGACTGCAGCCGCTGGTTACCAAACGAGGTCCGAAAATATTTCAGCGTACTGAACAATCCATTGGTTTCAAAATCGCCGGTTGTTTTTTCAAAAATTGCTTCAACAATCCAGCCGCTCATCGGGAAAACCGGATTGTCCCGCTGATCCAGTGCGAGCATCAGCCGGTAGGCAGTCTCCGTTCCATCTGCAAAGGAGAGAAAAGGATGGCGGATTGAATTGGTCGCAAAGCGCCTGTCGTGCGCAAAGGAGAAAAGGCTCCAATCAGCATTCGGCAAGACACCAATCATCTCATCGTCAACGTGTTTTATTTCAACACGAACGGTGTGTGTTTCATGCAAACGCATATCGAAAAAAACCATGCCGCCGCGCTGTCGGTACCAGTCGCGGTAATCGCGATGGGCAAAAAGTCCAGCCAGGCTGTTTTCATAGTCCGTATTCACCCAGTCATCCGGACTGGTAATTCGATCGAAATAGCGAAAACCGGCCGTTGACTGATTGGGAAATTTTATTCCTTTTTCAACACTGATTTGGTATTGCAATGCTTCATCCGATTCCATGCTTGTGCCATACCATAAATCTGTATTGATGGTGAAATCATTTTGCAAGGGAACGAATTTCAGACCAGCCTGTAGACTCAAGCCTTCCATACGATTGAAATGAGGGTGACTGTAAAATGAAAATTTTTTGAGGGGCTCGAAAGCGAAACTGTCGTTTTTACGTTCAAAACTAAACTGCGCCGACAAAAAATGCGGTAGAACGAGAAAAAGGATCAACCCATAGAAAAATCGTCGCAAGGGTGCCTCCAATATTTTAAATACGTGGAATGAGAAATACATGCAAATTGACTTTAGTATTCCCGCCTGATTGTTGTAACTGACAGGTAAAAAGGCGTTCTTTTTCTGCACGCAGAATTTCGCCATACTCGTCTTTATTATAATTTATTTCACCATTAAGAAACGTGCCATCCATCGAATAAAAATACAAGTAGCGTGGATGAAAGTCCGCAATATTCATAAATTCGGCCATGAGCACCTTTGACGTTAGGCTGTACAAACCTGTGAATAAGGTCGTTTGGCTCAATAGACGATTGAATTCTTTTTCCTTGTTCATGCTTTTCGCGGCTGTTTTCCAGGCAGTAACATCAGGCGCTTTGTAGCGCTGCAAGTTGTGTTGAAACGCCGTAATAAAGTGCAAGTCCGAGTTGAATTTATTTATTGTATTGGTTATCGGAAAGGCTTGAAAAATATCTCCCGAGCCGCTCAATGCAAGAAGTGGGCGATCCGGTATAACTGTTTTATAGTACAATATTTCCTGAATCAATGGTGGCATGAGAGAAAAACTTCGACTTGGGGTTCCGTCGCTTTCGGTCATCAAAATCGTGGTTTCATCCGTTGAAACCGGTGAGTTAAAATAGTATTTATTCGCAGGAGAAATTTTGAAACTGGAGGCATTCTTCGGTGCCTCAAAGGCGCGTAAGTATTCTCCATTGGCTGTGAAAATAAAAACCTTGTGGCGTCGCAAATCAAAAATGCAAATGTTGTTGTCTGTATCTGTTTCAACCTGCCAGGGCTGACCAAATTCTCTGATCAACCTGTCTTTCGGTTGAATTTCTTTTATGAAAGAACCGTTCACATCAAAAAAATAAACTCCATTTGTCTCTCCCCCGGTCAAAACGCAAAACACTCTATTGGGCAAAAATATGGCATCGATAATCGATGTTGGTGCCGTTCCCGCCGGAAAAACCAAAGGAATCGTTTTTTCCAGGCGGAATATATTGGAAAAAAATTCAGCAGCACGAATACGATCTACCTGTCGATCAGGTGCTGCTTTTTGACATGAAATCAGAAGAATAAAGATTAAAAAAATGAGTACTAACCACTTGAATCTAATCATCCAATTTCTCACGATTTTGTGAAGTGATATGTTCGCGATAGGAACCCGATTCAATACTTTGCATGCCTTCGATTGATTGATTGTATACGTAAACTTGTACTTCCAAGGTTTGTTCCCCATGGCGTGCCTCACAAGACCGCCGTAAAAACAAACTGCGTTCGGGATGCTGCTGGTTGTATCCTTCGATTGTATCAAGCGTCGGGAAGACTGTCGAAGGTTCATTAATCCGATACACCTCACCATACACCTGACTATTTTGCTCAGCATCTCTGTTATCAGGCATCACTGCAGCCGGGAACGTACCCGTATCGTACAATTTCGCAGCGATTGTCGCTTCCCCGACAAAGACAGCACGATTCGGTTCTGATAAAAATGAGGCCTGGGGCAATCCCCTCAATAATGAGCCGTAAACAAAGAGGTAGAGTGTATCTTTTGTATTATCCATAACTTATTCAAAAAATTAAACAAAGGGAGTCAAATATAGAAAATTATTGATGAAATGTCAAATTACACAGTGGCAATTTTATGGTGTTCATTCTTTTATTAACTTGGGTAGATCACAAACAGAAATTTCCGTTTTGCATGAGATGAAATTAGATTTGGCAGAAAGAAACGAACTTTGATAATGGAGCACTGTAGCTATTGCAGTTCCTGCACTTCTTCAGGTTTTGAGGTTTCTCCAGCACTGCTCTTCTGTTCCAAAGCATCCTTAAAGTGCAAATTTTCTTTCCAAAAATAAAAAAAGCCAAGCAGGGTAACCGGAATGTAATTTGAAATATGCAAAATAATGGCAAAACTCGATGCTTCGTTCGCTCCAACTCCGAAAAGAGCAAGGCCCTGCACACAAAAATAGTGATAGGTACCGACAAAACCCGGTGAAGCCGGAATCATTATTCCAATACTCACCATGACGAGCAGAACCAGGCTTGCGATAATCGTCGAGGCATTTTCGAGGGATAAGTCGAATACGAAAAAGGTAACATAAACTATACCGGCATAAAGCAGCCACAAAGTTATGCTTTGAATAAAAATAATAACGTAGTGATCAGACTTCCCTAAGACTTCAAATCCCTGCAAAAAAGAACGAATGATAACGTATATTTTTTTCTTGAGCTTGTAAGGCAATGGCGAAGTGAGCCACCAAACAAAGCGCATCGTCTGTCTTGTTTTGCGCAGCAGCATAATGATGAAAATCACCAGTGTAAATGCACCTAAAAAAATTAAAATACCTGCTTTTTCGATTCCGTCTGGAAAATCATGGAAAAGCATGGTAATGCCAAAAATGATTAAAAGCGAAAGGACATCGATAATTCGTTCGACAAGGATTGTGGCGAAGGCTCCTGCGCGGGAAACACCGGCCGACCTGCCGATGGCAAATGCACGCATGAATTCACCTAATCGAAGGGGAAAAACATTATTTGCCATGTAACCAATCATCATCGCAGAAAACAATTTTTTTGTTTCCACTTCCTTTATTGGTAACATGAAAAGACGCCATCGATAGGCACGCAAAACGAGACTTAAAAACATGAATCCGATCCCCGGAGCGATCCACCAATAATCAGCATTTTGCAGCGACATAACCATTTGATTTAAATCGACTGAGCGAAAGGCGAGGTAGAGGAAAATAATACTAACGAAAATACCGAGGATTACTTTGTTTTTCATGAGACTTTTAAGAAAAAATTTTCACGCTTCAGGTTCAATAGGTTATCCATGGCAAGCGTGAGTATAATCGGTGATTTAGCTTTACTATAGCAAACATCCATCCCAAAAGCGCAAAGAATGCGAAATATACATACCGCACTTGCCTTTGTCAAGATAATAAAAGCTTGTATAACTTCAGATATCGTCCATTTTCACGGGGAGAAAAAGCAAAAGAATCGATAGAAATTCCGAAAATTTCGTTTCAATAAACGATTCCCTCAAGAAGCAGTGACGGATTTTCTTAGACTTTTTAGACTCCCGCTATAAAAATAACATGCACAACTTACAGAGATTTTTCACAGATAAACCCGCAAAAGCTCCAAATTTGGCGTAATATTTCTGTAGATCAATTTTCTTCTCAAAAACCCGGGATAACGATTATGGATTTTAATCGGGTTTTCACGGATGAGACAAAATGGAATTCAAATCTAAACTATAATTCCAGGGAAGAGTCAGGAATTATCAAATCATTCCATTTTTTGGAAAATATCAACGGACAGATAAACCGGTTGTGGCACTGAAGTTTTGTAGATTGTCTTACCTAATATCAAATCAGCCCCGACCTGCATTTTGCATATTATTACAGGAATTCGCAATGAAGAAGCTACTAAGCATCCTCGTGCTGCTTAATTTTGTAGCAACACTCGCCTTGCCTGATTTTCTCCAGGCAGCAGCATACAGAATAAAAGTTTATACCCTCGCGGTAATCCCAATACAGCCTCGTGGAGATCTCACGGCAAACGATGCGGAGATTCTCACACAAGAACTGAAGCGGCGTATGGGTGACGTTAATTTCATTCAACCACTTGCTTTGCAAACAATAAATTTCGAAGAATCGGAATATTGCTCTTCGCGCCGGTGTGCACTGCAAATCGGTCAGGACCTCGAAGCGGACCTCGTCGTATATGGCATTGTGCACCAGATGGGTGATTTTTACGCTTGCGAATTCCGCATCGCGAACGTGCAAACTCGCAAACTCGTTGGTTCAGCATCATATAAGTTTGACGGCGATCTTGTTATTATGCGGGAACAGATGCAAAACATCGGGCGAAAACTCCTGGGATTAAAAGTATCCGGGGATATGCCAATTTCGACACGAAGCTTCCGCCAGGCAGAGCAGGAAAATCTCGAGAGGCAACGTATTGAAAAAGCCAAGCAAAAAGCTGTTGAAAAATTGAACACAGAAATACCCGATGGTGAATGGCAGACAGTACAGGAAGGAAATTTTGATTCTACAGAATGGCCGAAAGAAAACTTAAATGAGACCAAACAAAAGCCTACAATGGATCTGCTCGATCAAGACAGTGTGGAAACCATAAGTTTCAATTCTTTTGGAGATGAAGCAGCAACAGAAAACTTTGACGACACAAACAATGAGTCAAATACTGAATCTGGTTTCGATGAATCCGGCGACCTTTTGGGCGATGCCATGTTCACAACGGAGGATTTGGCAGAGACACAAACAGATGCGCTCACAACAGAAGATGATCTGCAGAATGGAGCTGCAACGCCACGTAAAGATGATTTTTCTCCTGCAGAAAAATCCCAGCAAAACATCGCTCAAGCTGATTCCATAAGCGATGCGAATCAAAGAGAAAATGCTCGCCGCCAGGGTTATACTCCACAGCCCAAGAAAAAAGACCTGATTGAAATCACCTGGGATGAGGAAAAGGATTTACAGGGTGGTGAGACAACTTACCAATTAGACAGCTTTAAAATCTCCGGTGAAAGTAAAGAACCTTCGATTCGTGAAAAACAGCGCAGCGGTGGGGAGAATAGTTTGAGCGATGATATCTGGTCGAACTATGCTGATGCCTCTGCAAAGAGAAAACTTCCGGTAAAAAAATCGAAAGAGGAGCTAATCGCTGAACGCGATGCGCAGGCACGTGGCCAGGTGTCCAACGAAACAAATGCCACTACATCGACAAGTGCTTCAGCAAATAAAATTGATGAACTCTTTCCCGAATACAAAGAATCCGGCCAGGATTCACAGGCCGCAAGGCAGGGGACAACAGAACAACAAGCCATTTCGGATGACGGTTTTCCTGCCGCGGAATTCCTGACGGGTGAAAAGGAATCGGAAAAACCTGCAGGCGAAAAGGCGAATCGTCAATTCCGTGTCGGGAAATGGGGTGTTTACAGTATTCTTGCCACTGGCGTGGGCACAGGCGTATTTTTCGCAGTGAAAAACCTTGGAAAATCGGGTGGAGACGAAAACAACGGGCCACCACTTCCGCCACCGCCTGCTTTTTTAGGGAATGATTAACAGGGACGACGACTTTTTTCATGAAGGATAAATTGATGCACCGCACGATAAATGCACTTACAATTCTATTCGTATCACTGTTGTTCACAACAGCATCCGCACAAGACACAAAACCCGTCTTGACCGGCATGGCTTTTCTCGTTAATGGCACCTCGATACAGCTGACCTCAGGCGGGACAATCACGCTTGAATTGCAATTTAATATGGCCATGGATCAAAGCAGCAATGCACATCCCAAGATATTTTATAGCCTGGATTCAAGCTATTCACTGCCTTTGCCAATAAATGGCACCTGGGTGTCCGATGTTATCTGGCGTGGTGTTTTTGTAATTAGCGACGCGGAACCCGCCACCGAAAATGGTTTTTATAATTTTCAAATTCAGAGTGCAAAGTCTGCGGCAGGGATTGAAATGGCATCAACTCCCGGCACACAACAATTGGGAATTTGCCGTCCCGATCTGATGCACACCGAAAGCCTGTCTTTCACGGATACACCACCCGGTTTAAGCCGTCGCGTGGGCCTGATGTTGTATAATTTGAGCTGCACCGATTTGACAATCGACAGTGTGAAAGCGGCAGCGCCGTTCTCTATTCTTGAAGGCATGAAGCCAAAGAGTATTCCTGCAAAGGATTCGCTGGAGATAAGCGTACTTTTCTCCCCTCTGGATCGCGGCACATACACCGATGAAGTTCTTATTTATAGCAGACAGCTCGCGGATAGTCCTCGCAACGTTACCGTCGCAGCAAACGCCAAAGGCCCCGTTCTTTCGCTTGATAAAACCCAACTGGACTTTGGTCGCGTTGAAAAAGATCAGGATTCGACACAGATTTTTATCATTAAAAATCTGCAAGCAGAAGATGCTACCCATGACGACAACTTACATTTTGAATTAGAGATGTATCCGGATTCACTCATCTATTCGGTAACACCGACAATGGGCGACATTGCACCCGGGGATTCTGCTGAAATTGCGGTCACATTCCGGCCGACAAAATCAAAAATTTATAACGAATATTATATTCTCATGACCACAAACGACCTCATTCAGGAGGTCACACGCTTCGACCTGGCAGGATACACTTCAAACCAATTGCTGCCCACCAGTATTGTTGATCTTCAGGTTGACTGGGGTGACGAATACAGCGGATACATCAATCAAAATGGTTTGCATCTGTGCTGGGAAATTGCCGACGCCGAAACCAGGATTGCCCAAATTCGCTGGAAATTCTCACAACAGGAACTGCCACCGACCGACAATGATGATCTGGGTAAAGGCGGTGCGTTAAACCTTGGTGACAACCAGAACTGCGCATCCTTGTCGTTGTCCTCCATCAGCCAGGGAAACTGGTACGCCTTTATCTGGCTGGTCGATTCAGCAGGCAATTCCGGGTATGAGGCTTACACGACACTACGGTTCAAATACGACACGACCAAACCTGCCACTCCCTCGCTTGTGCAATCCAATATTCCGTTAAGTGCATGGCTGGTGGAACTCGATAGTGTTGAAGTCAAGCTCAAACTTGCTTCAATCAGTCGTGTTGATCTCCTGGACATCGCCCATGTTTATATTAAATTCAACGAGCTGCCCCAATCTGGTTATGATTATGCAGAATTGAACGATATCGGCAGTGTGCAAAACGGTATTGCAGCATTTAAATTTGCTTTTAATCCCACAAAATGTGGGCCGGGAAATATGTATTTTTGGGTTTCCGACTCCGCCGGGAATTTTAGCAGTCTCGAAGAACCCCTTGCACTGGCCTATAAAATTGATACGTGTCCGCCGGAGGTCACCGGCATGGCCAACACCGAATTTATCAGTGCAATTCATGGCAAAGCATTCCGCGATACGGTGCATATCAGCGATGAGCGCGGCGTTAAAAACGTATGGGTGGAATATCGACCAGCCGGCACCCTCAGCAGCAAATCCAATGACGACACGCGGCAAATATTCGGCACGACGGATTTCATAATCACTATCCCGCAGGAGGATATCCCCTATCGAGGCCTGGAGTACCGGATTATGGCAAAGGACAGTACAGACCGAATCGCGTTCGCTCCACCAGTTACCGACTGCGCAGATTTTGACTCGGGCTGGGTAGCTTTGCCAACATATGTAGGCGGTGCTGGACCGGCACCACACGATGCAAATGGCAATAACATTTCACTACTCAAGGGGACAGATTCGACGGATTATCAGCTCATTTCCATCCCATACGATCTGAAAAATCCACAAATTGACAGCATTTTTGTCGACGATTTAGGAACACGTAAAATCAATACCTGGCGTTTATTCGATTACGACACCCATGCCCCTGCCGGCCAACGCTGGCTGGAGGGTGATACGGCCAGGCCGTTTATCCCTGGTCGCTCCTATTTTCTCATTACGAACACAAAAAACCAGGAATTTTACACTGGTCCTGGCAAAACACGCCGTACACTTTGTCCGGATTCCATTGAAATATTTGAAGGCTGGAACCTGGTAGCAACACCGTTCGATTTCGCTGTAGACACCTCCGATCTTTCCCTTGTAAACAGTAACTCGGAAATCGTGTTGTATGCCTTTGATGCAGGCTGGGAAATCGCATCGGCTATGCAACCGTGGTCTGGTTACGCGCTTTATATAACACGAGCAGCGGGCAGCAGCAGTGCGGATCCCATGTATCTCGTCGTGCAACCATACGAAGCAACGTTAGGCAGTGCAAAAACGAGTCTATCCGATGCTGCTGCATCGACACAAGACTGGGCGATTCAAATTTCCGCATGGGCTGGAAAATCACGCGATTTGCATAACTGGATCGGTGTCCGGCACAACAGTGCGGCAGGATTTGATGATCTCGAGAGGGCTGAGCCACCACTGATCGGGCGTTATGTCTCCGTTTCATTTGTACATCCCGAATGGCACCAGCTCACAGATCGATTCAGTACCGATTTTCGTGCCCCGGACCTCGACGAATTCGTATGGGAAATCGATGTGCGCTGCAATGCTACAAACGAGATCGTTAAACTTGCATTTGATTTCGATGCCAACGTGCCGCAGGATGCAGATGTCTATCTCATTGACGAAGAACAACAACGAGTGCACGATGTACGTACTGAGAATTATTATGAGTTTGTAGCCAAAGCCAATGGTTCCAAAAAACTGAAACTGGCTGTTGGCAATGCAGAATTTGTAAAAAAAGCAGCCGGAGACTTGGGACTCATTCCACAAGATTTCGCAGTCATGCAAAATTTCCCCAATCCCTTTAATCCGGAAACGACTCTTCGGTTTAATCTCCCAGAAGATGGACGTGTACGAGTGACTGTTTTTAATCAGCTGGGCCAAAAGGTTGCGACACCAATTGACAATGCAGAAATGCCAGCTGGCTACCACAGCCTGATCTGGCGTGCAACTGGCAGCAACGGCAAGGATTTGCCCTCAGGAATCTATTTCGCCCGGGTTCAGTTTGGCAATGAAATGGTTGTAAAAAAGATGCTGCTGTTACGATAACTAAATTCCAGTACACACAATTTTGTTAAAATATATGAAGCGGTTGGGTTGTTCCCGATCGCTTCGTCGTTTTTATTATTTCCAGTGTTACAGCCGTACAATCCCTTCGAACACCAACGAAAAATGGGGATACAATTTTTTTATTTGAAAACCGTGGAGAACATCCTATCTTAAACAAATTGAAATTGATTTCGCGGTTTGAGTTTTCTGATGTTTATAAATAGAATTCAAAATCTTTTCCTATACAGCCTGTCCCTGCTATTTTACTTTGCCTGCACAAATCCTTTCACAACGCGTGAGCCCGAAGAACCGACATCGGCACACCAAAGCTGGGTGCAACCACGCGATGAAAAATCTGTAATCGAGAATCTTCGGAACGCCATACTCGAATTAAACGTAGAAAACTATGTGCGCTCCTTAAGTGATACCAGCAAGGGTTTGCCGGCTTTTCGCTTTATTCCCGCTCCCGATGTCGCAGCGGAGTCACCGGGTGTATTTTCTTCCTGGAATGCTGAAAATGAACGCAGTTACTTTACAACGTTAAGTGTGCTCACGCCTGCGGATTCTCTGCATTTCGTCTCGTTTAATGATACACAAATAAATCCTTCCGGGATTACGACGCTCATCATTTCAAAATACAAACTGGAGATGCACCACTCCCAGCAATCCCAGGGCATTCCTGTCCTGATGGAAGGTGAAGCGCGCTTTACACTGATGGCAGATACCTTCGGGGACTGGGCTATCGTGGAATGGCAGGATATTTCTACAGAAAACGCACCGACGTGGAGTGCATTAAAAGCCAATTACGGTCAATAAATCAAGGATATATAGTGCCGCGCAAAGCACAAATTCAATCGGATCGCAAATTCATTTTTCTGCTCATTTTTCTGATTCTTTTCGGTGTACTCTTCGTGCTCGCCGTGAAAACCAAATCCCTTTCCCTTGCCTGGCTTGAAACGAAAAATGCTGTAATAAAAAAAGAAGCGTTCCCCCTCCTGGCGCAGTTTGAGCGTACACTCGCAGAACAATTCAACATTGAGGTCGCTGCAATAAAAAGTGATTCAAGACATTTGCGTATCGAAGTGCCACAAAACATTCATCCGGCTGCGATTTATATGACTGTTAATCAGCTTGTAATGCAGCAAGGCGGGAAAATCGTGAAAGGCCGGCAACTGGACGCGTCCGGGGCAGCTCAGATTCAGTTTACGTACAAAACGAGCGCTGTTTACGAAGTAACAATGGTACCCGATCAACAAAAAAATACAGGCCCACGCATTGCTATAGTCATCGATGATTTTGGCTATTACGAAGGCGAGGTCGTGCAACAATTACTGGATTTCCCCTACCCCCTCACCTATGCCGTTATCCCCGGTTTGCGCAAATCACAAGAGCTGGCAGCGGAGTTGTACCAGCGCAACAAAACGATATTTATCCACATGCCGATGGAGCCAATGAACGGAAAAGTGGAATCGGATGGCTACACATTGCTGACCAACCTGGAGGAGAAGGAAATCCGCAACAGGGTGCAAAAAGCCATTGTCGCTGTTCCGCACGCCATCGGTTTGAACAACCACATGGGCTCCAAGGCTACAGCAGATTCGGCAACGATCACACCAGCACTTCAGGAAATTAAAAAAGCCGGATTGATTTTTTTGGATAGCCGCACCTCACAGCAATCCATTGCATATCAGACAGCTAGCCAAATGCATATGCATGCCTTCCAAAACAATACTTTTCTCGATGCTGTCGATGAAAAAGAAGCGATAGTGCAGAAATTACAGCGTCTGGCTGAGCAGGCTCGGGCACAGGGAATGGCCATCGGCATTGGACATCCACGACCTTTCACTTTGGCCGCGCTTAGTGAGGTGATACCCACGTTAGCCGGGGAAGGATTTGTCTTTGTTTCATTGAGTGATATAAGATAAGAAATCGATTTACTACTCCGCTTCCAGTCCCAAATCTTTGCGTGCACGCACTTCACATTCCGGACAAATACTGTGTGAAAATTTTGCTTCTGAGTGTTTGGAAATATAGGCTTCCAGTCGGCTCCATGCCCCTTCATCGCTGCGAATACGATGGCAATAGGAACAAATTGGAATAATCCCCTGCAACGTCCTAATTTCAGTTAAAGCCTTTTCTTTTTCTGCAATGGTTTGCTGCAAAATCAATTTTTGCTCATTTAATTCATCAGCACGTTCCTGAGAAATTATTAAAGCTTTAATCAGTTTGCCATTAAACACATGAAGGGAGACGGTAAGTGCAGTACTTGTCAATGCCCAACCAAAGACGGAAGTAAGCCAGGAGCTCGGGGCCAGGGCATAACTGGCGATATCAAAATCATGCAGTAAACCGCCGGAGACCGTGAAAACACCAAATAGTGCAGCGCAAAGCAGTGAGAAAACTAAAATAGCGATACCCGTTCGCCCTCCAAAAAAGATGGTGGCAATTGGGGCTGCAGCAGTGAGAAAAACAATTCCCCCGGCAATCAGGCCAAACTGATACAATCCACCCACACCGATGGCGAGAAACATGAAAACGATAAAACCAGCCTGGTAAACATAGGGGATCCGGTTTCGCAAAAAGGCAAAACTCCAGAGTACAACGGCAATAAATATATGAATCCCCATTACAGGCCGCCAACCAATATCCCTTATACGTATCAGACTGGCGGAGAGTGCCGGAACGGCGATGATCGCAATCGTTATGAGAAAAGCTTTACAAATAGTGAAACGGTACCCCTGAATTTCTTTGATTACTCTATGCACAACGTCCTCCAGATTTTATGATACTCAATCTGAATAAATACGGGGGAACATGAGATATTTTGAGAATTCTAAAGAGCAAAGAAGCAGATTGAAAAGTGCGTTCAGGTTACTATTCATTGCAAATTTAATTCACGGAACGTAAGATCAATTCCTAAATTATCGCACGCTTTTTCAAGAACGGCATAATAAGGTTCCCAACCAGGGGTTTTGCGTGCCAATCCATAGAAAACCATCCTTGAGACCTGTTTCTCCATGAGTTGTGTCTTCAATACCGGAATCATTTGGGGCACATCATAAAATTGCAATGCCTGGTCATACCAGGGTATTGGCATAGCCGCATTGATCAAACCATATTTCCCGGAGAGGATGAGAAATGGTTTGTGCAGCTTTTTACTCTCCCTGGATACGAAGGCAATTCTTTCACTGATATACCTTTGAATCGCCGGAAGCAGGGCTTTATCCGTGTTTTTCGCTTTGCTGCATGTCGTACATAAATATTCCATTGAAGAATCTCGCAAAATAAAAACACCAGCACGGATCCATTGATTGGAAAAAAGAAATGCCGGGACAAGATAAAAAGCATCAAACCCCGGCATGATTGTGTGGTAGTGAGTATAGACAAAAATTTTACAAATCGCAATAAGCGGTTGGGATAAGCACAGGGTGCCATCCCTGATAAATTTCTACCGCTTTTCCGACGGCGCTGCCGGGCGGGAGAATGGCGGAGGAACAACCTTTGGCATCACTTCTTTTTCAAGCATGCGCAAGGCTTCTTCAACCGCCCGTTCCAGCTGGGGATCTATTCCTCTGGCGTCCACCGTGCCGCATCGATGATCGACCAGAGATGAATAATCCAACCCAGAAGAAAAAACCACAAAATACCCGCCAGCACGAACTGAATGAATGCCATCAACGGCCGTCCCTGAAGGAGTTGCCCCAAACCCGGAATAAAGAAACTCGCCAAAGCCGCGAGTACATTACCGCCTGAACCTTGTCCTGCCATAGAATGCTCCAATTGGTTAATAGAAATTCGGCAACATAATTTTTCAATTCTGTGAATTCGATTCTTGTTAAGACGTACTAAATTTAACGCTGAAATGAATGATCTCTGCTGTATTCGGCATAACACTTAACCAGTTGCATAAAATCAATAACGAAAAAAAATGCTTTCAAAATAACAAAAAGTAATAGGAATCCCAGCAACGCGCCTTGAAAACCTCCAACAACTACCCCATCTGTTAAAGTATTAAGGAGAATAAACATAGCTGCACCGACCACACCCGCAACTACAGGAAAGATTTTTCTTTGAACTGGGAATTTTTGATCAATTATATACAAGTATTTTTCTCCCCCATCCCTCAAAATAATTGCAATGTTCTTTTTAAGTCTTACATATGTATACTGAAATAAAGCAATAAAAAAAAACACACTTGCAATTAGCATCGCAGTAATTCCAAATGCACTTTGTTGTATTGAAGCATAAATGATAAATATTCCAACCAATATCCATCCAAGTGACATAATATAGTAAAAGAACGTGCTTTCTTTAGAGTCTTCAAAATTGGATACTATTTGTTCAATAGACATATCTTCCATAAAATCCTCAAAGTGAATAATTCATTTTTTTTCACGATCCATTTCTAACTGAAGTTAAAAACTATTCTTCCGAAATTGACATCTTTATCATCAAGAAAAATTAAAAATAACTTCTAGAAATTATTGGAGCCTAAATATAGACTCGCTCCAATATAAATGTAAATAATCAAGATGGTTTAAAACCGACGAACTAATTTCCCAGCAACACCAAATCATCCTCCGTCAACTTCCCAAAATCCGAACACGCACTATTCTCCTGCACCTGCTTATCGGTTTTGGCACCAGGAATGGCCGTGTGGCAGGCCGGATGCGAAATGCAAAAACGCAGGCTCACTTGTGCCATGCTCTGCTCCGGGTAACGATCAAACAAAGGCTTGGCGTTTTTCAAGCGCAGCATATAGTCGCGCAACTTTTCCAACGACAGATTAAATTTGCGGTGGTCATCATCGTGAAATGTGCTTTCCGCTGAGAATTTGCCCGTGAGCAAACCAAAGAGCAGTGGAATGCGCACGATGACGCCAATGCCATATTTTTGTGCTTTGGGGAACAACACTTTCTCCGCTTCCCGCTCCAGTAAATTGTAACGCACCTGAATGCAATCGAGCAAATCGGCATGGGCATCGAGCAGGTGGGCTTGTTCGGTTTCTTTAAAGGACTGAATGCTCAAGCCCGCATGCTGAATTTTGCCGTCTTTTTTCAATTGTTCCAGAGCCAGCCACGGTTCGTCCTGTTCCAGCTTGTCAAGATCAGGACTATGCAATTGTAAAATATCCAGTGTTTCCACACCGAGGCGTTTCAGGCTGTTTTCGGCTGCAAAAATCAAATATTCTTTGGTATAAGACTGCTGAATAGCACCGTAACCCTGGTCATCTTCCTCATTGGCAAAATAAAAATCGTTCCCCGCCTTTGTAGCGATTACCACATTGTCTTTGCCACGTTCTTTTATCAGTTGTGCGATCAGTTCCTCGGAATGGCCAAAGCCATAAACATCCGCCGTGTCGATAAGCGTCACACCCTGATCCAAGGCCTGGTGCAAAGCCCGCAGGGAAACGGCATCGTCTGTCTTTCCCCAGTTCATGCCGCCGATAGCCCAGGCACCAAAACCCATCGTCGAGACCTTTGGCCCGCGTTTGCCCAATTGTGTGTATTGCATGGCTTGTCCTTTTCTTTAATATTAACTTCTGCCAATACGGACGGGACTGTTGAAAAAAAAAGAGCAACCGGACGTTGAGCTTGTCGAAACGCCCGGTTCTATATTCAAATTCGGGCCCTTCGGCAGGCTCAGGGTCCGAATTTTCATGCTTTTCTAAAGTCTCGCCAGGGTTGCGAACCCTGTCTGCGTTTTTCTCCTTTCAACTTAAATATATTCTGCATTTTTGCAAGCTTTAGCTGTAAAAAATTTCATTGCTTAATTCCTGTCAAGTGTGTAAGATAACGCTCGTTTTTTTTAACAGCAGAAAGGCACAGCATGCAGTGTTATCTCGATTTGCTCAAACATATACTGGAAAATGGGACGGAGAAGTCAGACCGCACCGGCACCGGTACACGAAGCGTCTTCGGTTACCAGATGCGTTTTAATTTAAGCGAAGGATTTCCTCTCGTCACGACGAAAAAAGTGCATCTTCGCTCAATTATTCACGAGTTATTGTGGTTTCTTCGCGGTGATTCCAACATCAAATATCTGAAAGATCACAATGTCAGTATTTGGGACGAATGGGCAAGAGAAGATGGCGAGCTCGGACCGGTTTACGGCGTACAGTGGCGTTCCTGGCCTGCAGCCGATGGTCGAAAAATCGATCAGATCAGCCAGGTGATCGAACAGATTAAAAAAAATCCCGATTCCCGGCGGCACATCGTTAGCGCCTGGAATGTCGGTGAGATAGAAAATATGGCACTGCCGCCTTGCCATGCATTTTTCCAGTTTTATGTTGCCGATGGCAAGCTCTCGTGTCAGCTTTACCAACGTAGTGCAGATGTATTTCTCGGCGTGCCATTTAACATTGCTTCCTATTCCTTGCTGCTGATGATGGTCGCACAGGTAACTGGTTTGCAACTGGGTGATTTTGTACACACTTTTGGCGATACGCATCTGTATCTTAACCATTTGCAACAGGCAGAACTGCAACTTTCGCGTACACCATTTCCATTGCCACAGATGAAAATAAACCCGGATGTGCAGTCGATATTTGATTTCTCTTTTGATGATTTTACGATACAAAACTACCAGTGCCATCCGCATATCGCTGCGCCGATTGCGGTGTAATCCCCAATCCGATGGCACAGGGAATTTCCCCCTGCGCCGACGGATTGGAGATAAGTTGGGAACAATTAGACAAGGAGTTCCATGCCAATCTCCATTATTGTTGCCATGGCGCGCAACCGGGTTATCGGCCGGGATAATGAGCTACCATGGCGGTTGTCCGATGATCTGAAGTTATTTAAAAAACACACCATGGGGAATACAATCGTCATGGGGCGCAAAACGTGGCAGTCCATTGGACGGCCATTACCCGGGCGCACAAACGTGGTGTTGACACGTGATGCAGCCTTTTCAGTACCAGGCTGCGAAGTGGTGCATTCCTTCGACGAAATTCTCGCGCTGGACGCGCCGGGCAAAGAAATTTTTATCATCGGTGGGGCTGCTGTTTATGCGAATGCCTTACCGCATGCTTCACAGCTTTATTTAACAGAAGTGGAGGCAGATATTCAAGGGGATGTCTTTTTTCCGCCACTGGATTTATCGCTCTGGCAGGAAACCCAAAAACAGCATTTTTTAAAAAATGCAAATAATCAATTTAACTTTGTTTTTCGATTATTGGAGAAAAAAAGAAAGCAATGATCATCCACAGTACAGAATTAAAATTTATCAGCAATGAAGTCGGCTATGGTGTAGTAGCCACTGAATTCATTCCTGCAGGAACCATCACATGGGTATTGGACAAACTCGACCGCGAATTCAGCCCGCTGGAATTCCAGACGATGGACCCGATTTATCAGGATATTCTCGACAAATACACCTTCCGTAACAGCAAAGGTAATCTGGTGTTATGTTGGGATAACGGACGCTATGTCAACCACAGTTTTAATTCCAACTGCCTCACCACCGCCTACGATTTTGAGATAGCCATCCGCGATATTCATCCCGGCGATCAATTGACCGATGACTATGGCTACCTCAATATTCCGAAGGCATTTCGTGGCATTGACGAAGGAACGCGCAGAAAAACGGTTTACCCCGACGATCTGCTAAAATACTACAAAGTTTGGGATAAAAAACTGCTCAAAGTCTTCGGAAAAATCCCGAAAATTGAGCAACCACTGCAATCGCTCCTTCCGCACGATTTGTGGGAGGATATTGTCGAGATTTCGAGCGGCAAAAAGGAAATGGATTCAATTCTTAAAAATTACTACAACGGCGAAGAACCGGAAAATCAGGTTTAATTTTATGTTTAATTCAAAGACGACAATCAACATCGCGCTGCTTGGGTTCGGTACGGTCGGCCAGGGAGTTGTGGATATTCTCCACAAGAACAAGGCACATCTCGAAGAAAAATGTGGCAAAAAACTGGAGATAGCCGGAATCGCGGTCAGGAATTTAGAAAAAAAACGCGATATCGATTTGCCGAAATCCCTGTTCACCACAGAATCTGAGAAGCTAGCTACACGGGATGATGTCGATGTTGTCTTTGAATTGATGGGTGGGATAGAACCAGCGAAAACCTGTGTTTTGCATGCATTGCAGGCTGGAAAACCTGTTGTGACTGCCAATAAAGCATTGTTAGCAGAATACGGAGAAGAAATATTCACCTGTGCCCGGGAAAACAACCTGCCTGTTGGATACGAGGCCTCCGTTGCTGCTGCTGTGCCAGTCATTCGCTTTCTGCGCGACGGTTTGGCAAGTTCGCAGATTAATGAAATCGAAGGCATTCTCAACGGCACAACGAATTTCATTTTATCGCAAATGCAGGAAAAAGGGCAAAGCTACGAGGAAGCCTTCAACCTCGCCGATAGCCTTGGTTATCTCGAGGCTGATCCATCGTTGGATGTGGATGGCTGGGATGCAGCGCACAAGCTAGTCATTCTGGCTTCCATCGCTTTTAAAAAATACGCAAGACTGGCTGATGTGATGCGCGAAGGGATTGCTCAGGTTACTCCCGCAGATATTGCAACCGCAAAATCTTCCGGGAAAGTGATTAAACTCGTTGCCTCGGCGCGCAAAGTTGAGGGGAAAGTGACAATGCAGGTACGACCAGTGGCTTTGTCGAACAATCACGTGTTGTCAGGAATCGGTGCCGGCATGAGCGGAGTGCGCCTTCACGCAGACCGCGTTGGCGATTTTTTCGCACAGGGTCCGGGAGCAGGTGCACTGCCAACGGCCTCGGCAGTGCTCTCCGATTTGGTGGCGATGCTACGCAATGCTGAGATGTCCGGATTTGGATTTTAATTCCTATTTTACTCTAAGATTCGTTGCACCAACTTTAAAAATTATAAACGAAATCCACGTACGGTGCAATGAAGTTCGTGTCTGCACCTAAAACTGTCCAGAAGGCCAAATCAACGGACATTTTTTCCCCAAAAAATCGCATACCCAGCGAAATCAAGGGATAATCAACTCCCGGGAAAATCCAGTTCTCACTAACGACAGAGGTGCGCTCTCCTGTTCGAGTCTCAAATCCCAGGACGAGCATTGGTTTATCGGCCCAGGCACCGTTGGCGAATCCATATCCTGCACCCAAGGTAAAATTGTTGTCTTCCCCTCCCCAGGTTCCGACGCCATAAGCTATGCCCGCAGTACCTTCTTCCTCATCTGGTATTTTAAGCACTAAAACTCCTGCTGCAGCATTGAATTTTTTTGATTGCACCAGGCCTACTTTTGGCGTGATATAAAATACCTGCTTGTTCAATCCCACACCCGGAATGAGTGAGAATCCGCCGCCGAAAGTAAAATGATTCGAAAAACCATAAGCGATACCCGGGAAAAAAACGTAATAATCTGAAAAATAGCCTTCACCTTCGGAAAGCATGCGGCCGGTGGGCGCAAAAAACAAGCGTGTGCGGTTGGGATTACGAAACCACAAATCACCTCGGGAACTTTCCCGGTACTGTATCGTGCTGAACGATTTAATTTTCGCCTTCTCCAGGGTCAGCGCGCCAAGGGATGAAGTAAACACAATCGTTGAATCGTAAATAGCAATGGTCTTGCCTTTCAGTTTTGTGCCATCCATCATTTCAATGATCTGCAGATCCGTAGAATCAGGGATTGTGTATTCACCGGAATATGGAAGTGGCTGCTGGGCAAAAACAGGCACCACCGATACGGTGGTGAAGAAAAAGACGTATAAGAAAAACATTCGGAAATTCATGACGGCCTCCATTCATTTAAAACTGCTTTTCATGTTTCTAAATTAGCCAACAGGAGGAAACTGTTGTCATGGAATTGTCAAATTACGTGAGGCATTTTGTCTGAGCTAATAGAAGTTGCAGAATGTATTACAATTTTCTGGTCACTCTTCACTTTTCGGCACCTTAACAAACTTATAACCCACCGCATGCACGGTCAAGATATGCTGCGGATCGGCCGGATTAATTTCAACTTTTTTACGAAGACTGAGCATGTAATTATCAACAGTACGTGTCGTCGGAAAGGCCTCGTAACCCCAGACATTTTCGAGCAAGTCATCCCGGGAAACGACCTCCCCCTCGTGCTCGGCAAAGTACTGGAGAATCTTCATCTCTTTGACACCGAGTTGTATAATCTCGCCGCTGCTTCGCCGCACTTCCTGTTTTTTAAAATCGACATGGAAATCGGCAAAGGAAAAACTATCCAGTGATTTCTGGTGCTCACCTGTCCGCCGTAAAATAGCTTTGATCCGTGCCAGTATTTCGCGCACACTGAATGGCTTGGTCACATAATCATCCGCGCCCAGTTCGAGCAGCAGCACTTTGTCCAGTTCCTGACTTTTACTCGTCAATATTACAATTGGTGTTCTGACACCACGGGCGCGTAAATCACGACAGACTTCTTCGCCATTTTTTTGTGGCAGCATCAAATCGAGAAGAATAAGATCGATATTTTCAGTGCAGGCTGTATCATAACCACGCTGGCCATCACGCGCGGTGAGCACTTCGTAATGCTCGGATTTTAAACTTTCCACCAATCCGGCCATAATGGCGGGATCGTCTTCAATTATGAGAATTCTTTTCAATTGCAGCCTCCATCGGTAAAAAGATGGTAAAAGTGCTTCCCTTACCTGGTTTGCTTTTGATTTCGATTCGGCCGTTATGGGCATCAACAATATTTTTTACGACCTGTAATCCAAGTCCCGCACCGCTAATCCGCTGAGCCTGTTTGTTCTGCGCGCGATAGAAAGGCTGAAATATCTTTTCCAGTTCTTCCTCTGCAATCCCGATCCCCTGATCCTCGACTTCAAGAAAAGCATAGCCATTTATTTCTCCCGTAGCAATACGCAAACTTCGTGATTCAAGGGAATATTTCATAGCATTTGCAACGAGATTATTTACGATTTGAACCAGCCCGTCGGGATCCGCGGATAGATGGACATTTTGCGAAGCGAAATCAACCTGCACAGCAAAATTCTCCATTTTAAAGATATAGGCAAACAGCAACAATGTGGTGCGAATGAGTTCGTTCAACTCTACTTGCTGAAAGTTGAAAACCTTGGTGCCACGTTCGATTTTTGCGAAATCGAGCACTGTGCTGATAAGCCGGTTCAGCCGGTCCGCCTCACCTTCGATTATTGTGCTATACTCTTTGATTTTTTCTTCAGATAGATTTTTAGCACCCAACAATTCGGCAAACATTTTTATCGAGGTTAACGGCGTTTTCAATTCATGGGTTACGGAGGAAATAAACTGGCTTTTCGCTTTGCTCAGTTCATCCAGCTGTTGCGCCAGGGCTTTCTCATAGAACAATTCCTGCTGCAACACAATGCGCTCCACCGTCTGCGCCACCTGCGTCGCACTGGCACGCAGCAAATCCACATCTTCTATGCTAAAACGAAAGCCGGACTTTTTCGGCCCCAACTGCACCATACCGAGAATTTCTTTTTTTTCATCATGCAAAAAAAGAAGGAGTGCTGTTTTCCTTTGCAGGTTTTCATTTCGTGGGAGTTCCATAATTTCACTATGGTTTTCGACAAAGCGACAATGAGCAAAAACCTGTGTTTGGGGGGAATGTGAGAATAAACTCTGCCATTCTTCCGGCCCCGCAACCTGCTCAGGTAAGTGATGTGCTATGATCAGTTCAAATTTTTGCGTCTGTTTTTTAAAAAAATAAATAGCACCAAATTCTGGTAAAAATGTCGACTCGATATGTTGCCACAAAGCCGTTCCAGTCTCGGTAATTGTCAGGCATTGTTTTAATTTTTCACCGAGGGCGACGGTGGCCTCACGGTAATCGTAACGGACGCGAAAAAACGTTTTATCAACAAAATGCTGGATTTTTTTGCGCAGAGGCTCAAAGATGATGGCAATACCGACGGCAATGACCGCGGAAAGCACGATGGAGAGCTGCACGGTCATCGTCGTAACAAAAAATGCCAGCGTCCCGATGGCGAGGGCATAAATCGCAGCAATGACGAATAAAATGAGAGTGTAGACGACACTGCGGTTAAAAATTACATCGATATCAAGAATATGGTGGCGCAGAATCGAAATAGCAAAATTTACCGGTACTATGGCGCAAATTAAAAGGACTATTTCCTCCGACACCAATCCATGCGACATAATAATTTGCGGAATCGTCCACAAAAAAATGATGGCAAAAGAACCGATTGCGAATCCCAGAAGAATCCAGCGCAATTTGCGGCGGTCTTCCTCTTCTCTGGCCTTAAAATAGGAATGGAAAAAGAGACCCAAAGCAAGTAGCAGGCAAAGCGAAAAGGAGGCGCGGAATCCATTAAACCAGAAGGAAAAACGCTGGTACCAGAGGAAAGAAGAGTGCAAAGTAGCAATGGCATAAGCAATGTTTAACCAAATCACAAACAGGCTGAAATATATGGGTACAATGAAAAAAAGCGTCCTCGGTTTTCGTTTCTTTTCCTGAGGAAAGATGGTCGCAAAATGGAGGAAAACCACCGGGGTTGCTGCATACGCCGAGAGATAGACAAACTGGAGAAACTGTGCCAGGCCAACAGGATTCAGGTTATACGGCCGCCAGGGGAAAAAATACATGACTGTGATCGAAAGCATCGCATAATAAAAATACCGCGCTTCTTTTTTGTGCGGCTGCCTGCGATTCACAAAAATTCCCAACAACAAAAAGAGCATGCCAAAGGGAATGGTGATGATTTGATAACGAAGGGAATAAAATGGAATTAAAGTAGTGCGAATACTAATTTCTTTTCCCTGCCGGTTTACTACAATCAAGGCAGAATCACCAATATTTTCCCCGTCGGTCATCAATTCCAGCGATTTGTGTGAATCGATTTTTTGTCCATGATACTCGATAATTACATCACCAATCAGAAACTCACCCGCGGCACTTTCCTCCGTTATCGAGATAATCGCGAGTTTATGGTTGTTTTCTGTTGAAACTTTGAAGGGCAGGCTGGCTCGGTTAAGACTGGTAATCGTACCAGTTAAGCTCAAAATAATGATTGTCAGCGGCAGGAAAATATGTTTGACGGGAGTTTTCATATCTTTTCATGAAAAAGATTGGTTATACCCATACGCACCGGTAACGACAAGCAGGATTAAAAGAAAGGCCTACAAATCCGCCTCAGGGAAGAGAGAAAGTTTGCGCCTCGTTTTGTACGCAAACTTTCCGTCAAAATCTCACAAGCAAAGGCCTGGCGTTATCGCTCAACACCGAATGCTTTATACGTGAAGCCGATGTAATCTTCCCATTGTTCCGGCACTTCATCTTCGGGGAAAATCGCTTCGACAGGGCATTCCGGTTCGCAGGCGCCGCAATCGATGCATTCTTCAGGATGGATATACAACATCGCTTTGTAAGCTTCATCGCCTTCGCTCAGTTGTGTATCTTCTACTTCGTAAATACAATCGACGGGGCACACATCAACGCATGCACGGTCTCTGACATCGACACAGGGTTGGGCAATAATGTACGCCATTTTTTACTCCCATTGATTTTCAGTTTGTGTGGATTCCAAATTTCAGCTTTTCTAAAGGGCAGTCCAAAAGTACACTTTTTAACTTCCCCCTCTCTCCATTCGGAACCACGTGATTTTGTTATGTATTAATTTAAAATTTTTAAGCAACTCGCCTGCACTTCAGGCACAATATCGGCAAAATTCACTTTGATATCGCCGTTCTTCAAATAAAAAATTGTTTGCGTGATAGTACCAAGTACCATCGTTGCAGCCAAATGCTGATCAACGGCCCGGAAAACGCCCTGCTCCTGACCCAGGATTATAATTTCCACTAAAAGATCAATATGTTTTGTTTTCTTACGGGTTTGACGTCGTAATTCGGTTTGGTGGGCCGCAAAAAGAAAACTGTACTTTTTATGATCTTTACGGGCAAAATCAAAAAGACTGCGCACATAGCAATTCAGCTGCTCCTCGGGTTTTGTAAAAAGGGCTAATTTTTCTTTTAAAAAATTATAAAGCACCCGGCTGGTTTTTTCAAAGACCTGATTCGCCAGTTCATCTTTGCTTTCGAAGTGGCGGTAAATTGTGCCTTCGGAAATATCTGCCCGCATGGCGATATCTTTAGTTGTCGTCGCCCGAATTCCCTTTTTCATAAACAAAGCGAGGGCAGCATGGAGAATATCATTTTTTTTTGTTGCAATCCGTGGCACTGCATTCTCCTTTTATGTAAGTGATTACTTACTTTAACATTTCCAAAGATTTTTGCAAGAAGAAAGTTTGAAATTTTAATATTGGTTCAGAATGGTAATTTAAGGCAATACGAAGCCCACGAAATTAAGAAACATTGTGTAAATTACAGGCAAATTTTTAATTTTAACCACTAATCACACGAAGATCGTGAATGTTTATTATTTAATCGCAGTTTATTCGATCAAAAATTTAGTGTAGTGAGTAGACCACATATTTAAAAGCGGAAATAACATGTCTCGAAACGAATTTTTTTATGTTTCCCCGTCACAGTGCCCCCTTGAGCATGAAAACGCCATCGGGCAGCCGTTGCTTTTACGAGATGAAGAGCATCGTCATCTTTTCAAAGTGCTGCGCCATCAAGCAGGCGATCAGATTTTTGTAACCAGCGGGGACGGCCGTACCTTCGATTGTGAGATATCGGCCATCGAAAAACAGCGATCCATTCTTACAATCCAAAATGTGATTATGGAGATGGGTGAACCCCAGTTCAAGGTGACTATTGCGCAAGCGATACCAAAGCTCAACCGGTTTGAGTGGTTTCTCGAAAAAGCTGTTGAAATCGGAGCCAGCGAAATTTGGCCGATGCAAACACAATACACCGAACTTTTCCCCAACAAACTAAAATCCGAGCGCTGGCAAAAAATACTCCTTGCTGCGATGAAACAATGTGGGCGAAGCCAGCTTCCGGCCATGCAGGAACTCCGCACCTTTGAGGAAATACTTAGCGCCACGAATCAGTTCGATATCACTTTCATTGCGCATGCGCCAGTACCAGGTAACGCAATAACCTGGTCGAGCCAGGCCGAAATACCCCAGGTAAAATCTGCTCTCCTGCTCATTGGACCGGAAGGTGGCTTCTCCGAGGATGAACTGGAAAAAGCGATTGCATCCGGTTACCGGTTTTTGCATCTTGGGCCAACCCGACTACGAAGCGAAACGGCAGGACTTGTTGCCGCTGCATTGCTTCTGAATCAATTGGATAACAGGTAAAAAGCAGATGAAAAACAAACATTTTCAATTGGTATTTTTAGCGGGAAGTTATGTTCTTTCCCTCATATATAATCCACAGATAGCCGCCCAAAATCGTTATTTCGAAGAAAGTGCGAAAATATTCGCTGCACCAGGGATTGCCGAAATTCGCATTCAAATCCGACCGGATTACCTGTCCTATATTCTCGCAGAGGAGAACAAAGATAGCGACAGTTTGTTCACCGCGACGATGTCTTTTAAAAATAATGAAATTGCCGGGGATACTTTAGAAAATGTCGGTTTCCGGTTGCGTGGCAATACATCGCGTGGTTCTCACAAAAAATCCTTCAAAGTCGATATCAACGAATTCGTTAAAGGCCGGGATTTTTACGGACTCGAGAAACTCAACATTAACGGCGAACACAACGATCCATCCATTCTGCGCTCAATGATTAGCTGGAAATTATTCGAACTGGCAGAAATACCGGCGAGTCGCAGCACGTATGCCGTTTTATTCATCAACAACAACTATTTTGGACTTTATGTACTCGTCGAGCATATCGATGACGAATTCGTGAAAGCACGTTACGACGGCCCCCTGGGTAATCTTTACAAATGCCTCTGGCCCGCAGATTTGAGAATTCCGGACCAAAACAACTATAAGGAAGAAAGTGGTGGTCGCCGAATATACGATCTGAAAACCAATACCGAAGCCGATGACTACAGCGATTTGAAAAACTTCGTCGAATTCATCAATCTCGCTGACGACCAAACGTTCGCACAACGCATCGAGGAAGTCTTTAATGTGCCCATGTTCATGCGTTTTCTCGCTCTCAATACACTGGTCGGTATGTGGGACGATTATTGGTTCAATAAAAATAATTATTACCTCTACCACAACCTGCGCTCGGACAAATTTGAATTTATCCCGTACGATTACGACAACACTTACGGCATCGACTGGTTTAACATTGACTGGGCTGCACGAAATATTTATACATTTGGAAATGAGAATGAACCGCGCCCGCTGGTTACCCGCATTCTGGCTATTCCAGCCTATAAAAACCTGTATTCACACTATATAAATGAATTAATAAACGGAATTTTTCAAAAATCAGCGCAAGACAGCTACTTACAAACCTGGCGTGCCGACGCGCGCTTGTTCGTTCAGGTTGATCCTTTTTATCCGTTGTATCCCTACTATTTTACCTACAACGACGACTGGGAAAATGCCCTGACAACAGCTTCCGGTGCCCATGTAAAATACGGACTTTACGATTATATCGACCGCCGCATTGCAACAGCGCGGAGCCAGTTAAAAACGGGACCACTGCCATTACAAATCCTCGACTTGTCACTGTCTAATGAATTTCCTGTCATCGGTGAACAAGTAAAAGTGAGTTGCAGCATCAGCTCCAGCGATGTTATCGAGGATGTTGAATGCGTGTATCAAATAAACGAAGGTACACAACAGGTATTGAATCTTGCACGTGATGCCGACCAAAGTCCCGCAGGAGTGGGAGAAGTCCTTTGGTCCGCTCAATTACCCACCTTGCAGAAAAATGAAAGCATGCATCTCTTTGTACGAGCAAAAGGAGCCGCAGGAGCGTGGAGCATCTTTCCTCCAAATGCACCTGGTGATCCCGTACAACTTTTCGCCACGAACGAAAACGTATCTTATCCTGTCGTGATCAATGAATTTATGGCTGCCAACGATTCTACGCTGGTTGATGAAGCCGGTGAATATGACGACTGGATCGAGCTGTATAATCCTTCCGACAGCAGTGTGAATTTGGCCGGTATGTTCCTTTCCGACAATCCTGATAACCACACCAAATGGATGCTGCCGGATACAAATATCACTGCTGGTGGATTTCTGCTTATCTGGGCTGATGAGGATGGGAGTCAGGGACCACTGCACGCTAATTTTAAAATCAGCCGTGAGGGCGAATTTCTCGGGTTGTACGCTCCGACAAGTGAGGGTAACTTCGTCATCGATTCCCTTTCCTTCGGGCCTTTGTGGGCCAACGTTTCCCTCGGACGAGTAACGGATGGCGCTGACGCCTGGGATTTTTTCCAAACAGCAACACCTGGGTTTGCGAACAATACCTCCGGTATTACAGAAAACCAGAATGGACAATTTGCAGGCACGATTTTACAAATAACCACTCCATTCCCGAATCCGGCAAAAAATAGTTTTCAAATTGGTATCGCTGCAAAGGCTGGAGAAAAAGTAAGACTCACGGTGCACGATATTCGTGGCAGGATGATTTCAGAAGGAAGTCTATTTCCACAGGATTACGGAACACAGTTTGTGGAAATAGATTGCAGCCGTTGGCCGGTTGGGCTTTATTTTATCGTCGTAGAAACACAGGGGCACAGAATTGTTAGAAAAGTCACCAGGTTGCACTAATTTCGATCTTAGGAGCCAGGCACTTTTTGAAGTGCCTGGCTCCATTTTGGAACTTCATTTTGCCTTATAATCGGCAATTTCCTGTTGTATTTCCTTCACACCTTTCACTTTCCCCCGACCAACAGCCTCACGCACCGCTTTCATAAAACGCTCACCGGGATCGATTTTTTCCGTCCGGTACAAGTCATCCATTTCACGCCAAAGGGGATGGCCTTCGAAAAATTGGTATTCGAAATGCCCGATTAAATAGTCAATTGACGGATATTTTTTCAGTAAATAATTGACGAGCTGTATGTTTGCACGAATCTGTGCATCCGTCAGATCATCCTTCCCGTTTTGCCCGCCAACATTTTCCACACCGATGGAATTGTAGTTGATGCCGATACAGTGGCGTGCCATCCAGGTTTCCGGCATCAAACGGTAAATAGTGCCATCGCGGTCAACGACGAATTGGATAGCGACGTTAACTTGTCCGGCACCTTGCAAATCCGGTCGCGCACCTTGTAATTTTTCACGATTGAATACAGAAAATGTTTTTTCAAAGGTCGGAATGGCCGTCCAATGTAGCACGATGATTTTCGGTGTGATGGTGATGTCTTCGACCGTCAGGTTGTAATGATTTTGAATGTATTCCAGGGTCAATTCGTGTCTTTCCGGAGAAAATGAGATGGGTGAATCGATAATTTTCATAGGGCTTGCACAACTGGTTAGAAGTGGAAATATGATGAGAATGAGTAGTTTTTTCATAAATGTTTTTTCACGTTAAATTTCGTCATTCCGTCATGCTTTTAGACGGAATCCACTCTGAGATGATATAACTATTTATGGATTCCGGATAAAAACGTTCCGGAATGACGATCGGCTATATTATACTTCACTTGGTCACTAAGTTGTATGTGATACGTAAAATCAAACAAACTCAGCGCAAACCGCATCACACAGCAGCCAGCCTTCCCTTGTGAGCACCAAACGGGATTCGTGCCAACGAATCAAAGGTGGTACATGAGATGTGAGTTTTGTCAATTGGTTACGATATTTGGATTGAAAATCAATTTCATATTCACGCTCAAAATCGCGCACATCGATGCCGCTTTTTTGCCGCAATCCCAGCATGATGGTTTCGAATTCTCGCTGCGGCTTTGTGAGCATCTCTTCGCCTGCAACAGGCAATTGTGCATGCTTTAGTTGTTTGATGTACTGCGCAAAAGAACGCACATTCCAGTAGCGCCGTCTCCCGTCGAAAGAGTGAGCTGATGCACCCAAACCAAGGTAAAAACTGCCGTCCCAGTACTTGCTATTGTGCCGGCTTTCAAAGCCAGGTTTGGCATAGTTTGATACTTCATAATGGCTGTAACCATGCTGCTCAAGAAATCCGATCGTGTGATTGTAAAACAACCGCTGCCGCCCCTCGCTCATCGGGTATACTTTACCGGCTGCAACCGATCTTTGCAAAGGTGTGCCTTGTTCGATAGTTAAATTATACGCAGAGATATGTTCCGGCTGCAACTCAAGTGCACGTTCAAGGGAATAACGCCAGTTTGAGGGGCGCTGACCGGGTAATGCGAAAATCAAATCGATGGAAAGGTTGCCAATGCCTGCACCGCGAACGCTTTCTACGGTTGCTATTGTTTCATCCACGGAATGCACGCGATCCAATTGTTGCAGTTCTTTTGGTAAAAAGGATTGTGCGCCAATGCTGAGGCGATTGACACCGGCATCCACGTAGCCGTGCATATTTTCTTGCGTTGCACTCCCGGGATTTACTTCAAAGGTAACTTCTGTATCGTCTGTAAAAGTGAACACTCTTTTGAGTGTTTTTATGATGTGCTGCACCTGCGGAGGTGTTAATAATGAGGGCGTCCCGCCACCGAAGTAAATCGTTGAGAAATGCTGGATTTGCCAAGGAGGTGTTGCCGCATAGTGCCCGATTTCGGTTTCCAATGCAGCCAGATAGGAAGGAATGATGTGTTCCTGGTTGGCAACCGTGTAGAAATCACAGTAGTCGCAGCGTTTTGTGCAAAACGGGATGTGGATATAAAGTGCAGCTGTTTTGGAGTTTTTTGCAGGAGCGGCCATAAGAGCGGAATTTCATTCCAGGAAAGAACCTATGCGATTCCAGCGAACCTTTTGCGGAAGTTTATACAACGGCAAAAATTTATTCCACGACCAATAAATTAACATGGCCTCACCAACCACATTTTCTCGTGGGACGAATCCCCAAAAACGACTATCTGAGCTGTTATCGCGATTGTCGCCCATCATAAAATAATGGTTTTTCTCAACTTTCTCCGGGCCATAATTTTCATTGGCTAAATTATGATTTTCATAATGACGAACAACGTAGCGTTTCCCGTTTTCCCTGGTAATTTCGTAAAATAAAACCTGACGCTGTTCCTCGGGATCGTACTGTTTGCGCAGGAGGCGTTTTTTCCCTTCCGGTTTGCCATCGATGAACACGTCCCCATTTTTAATCTCGACAACCTGTCCACCGGTTGCGATGCATCGTTTAACATAATCGATGTTCGGTTCGGGGGGATACTTAAACACCACTATTTCACCGGGTTCAGGATTTTTCAGCGCTGGAAAAACCAGGTGCGGCAACTGGTAATTTAAAAACGGTATTGAATCCGGAGTACGGGCCCCATAAATAAATTTATTGACCAATAAGAAATCCCCGATAAGCACCGTATTTTTCATCGAACCGGTCGGCACATGATACGCCTGTACAATTGCCGAACGTAAAATCATGACTGCAAACACGGCAACCAGTAAAGATTCTACTGTCTCGCGAACCTTGCTTTTGGTTTTGTTCTCATCTTTATCTTTTGAAAAAAAACGCATATCAAATTAATCCACCTTTAAGATCGCTAAAAATGCGTCCTGCGGAATCTCCACTTTGCCCAATTGCTTCATTCGTCTTTTCCCCTCTTTTTGTTTCTCCAAAAGTTTGCGTTTACGGGTGATATCACCACCATAGCACTTGGAAGTAACATCTTTACGCATAGCACGAACAGTTTCACGGGAAATAATTTTGCTGCCAATTGCAGCCTGGATGGCCACTTCAAACATTTGCCGGGGAATGATTTCTTTCATTTTTGAGCAAATTTTACGTCCCCAATCATAGGCTTTATCTTTGTGAACAATATGGGAAAGTGCATCAACAGGATCGCCGTTGATGAGAATATCGAGTTTGACCAGATCGCCTCGTTTAAAACCGATAAAATCGTAATCAAAGGATGCATAGCCTTTGGTCATGCTTTTTAATTTATCAAAAAAATCGAAAATGATTTCGGTAAGAGGAAATTCGTAGGTAATATCTGCCCGGGTTGGATCGATATAGCTTGTGTTTTTATAAATCCCGCGCCGGTCCATTGCCAGCTTCATCACGTTGCCGATGAATTCTTTGGGAACAATAATTTGTGAAGTAATATACGGTTCTTCGATAAAATTATACCCGCCACGCGAGGGAAGATCAGCCGGATTGTCAACATCGACGATACGACCATCCGTCATATGAACTTTGTACTCCACGTTCGGAAGTGTTGTCAACAAATCAAGACCGTATTCCCGCTCCAGACGTTCCTGCACAATTTCCATGTGCAGCAAGCCGAGAAAACCAACACGGAATCCAAAACCAAGTGCCACGGATGTTTCCGGTTCGAAGACGAGAGCCGCATCGTTGAGACGCAGTTTATCGAGTGCTGTACGCAAATCTTCGTAATCTTCGCTTACCGTCGGGAAAACACCGGCGAAAACCATCGGCAGAACTTCACGGTAGCCGGGTAATGGCGCAGAGGCAGGATTGCTCGCATCCATAATCGTATCGCCGACTTTCGTATCCAGCACATCTTTAATTCCTGCAATACAATAGCCCACTTCTCCAATGGAAAGCGACTGCGTCGGTTCCTTTTTGAGCCGTAAAGTCCCAACCTCTGTGATCTCAAAGACTTTGCCGGTCGTGAAAAATTTTATATCCATGCCCGTATGAATTTCTCCATGTACCACACGGATATAGGCGATGGCACCGCGATACGGATCGTAAACTGAATCGAAAACCAGGGCGCGTAAAGGAGCGTTTTCATCGCCAACAGGGGCAGGCACACGTGAGATAACGGCTTCGAGGATTTCCTGCACACCTTTGCCTGACTTTGCACTTGCGAGAAGAATCTCCTCTTCATCGCAGCCAATCAGATCGATGATTTGCTGCTTTACAACATCGATTTGTGCACTCGGCAGATCAACTTTGTTGATTACCGGAATTATAGTGAGATCGCCCTCGATTGCCTGATACAGCGTGCTGATAGTTTGTGCTTCCACACCCTGGGCAGCATCGACGACGAGAATGGCGCCTTCACAAGCCGCGAGACTCCGGGATACTTCGTAGGAAAAATCGACGTGTCCGGGAGTATCAATCAAATTTAAAGTGTACAGTGTTTTATCCACAGCAGCATATTTCATTGTGATAGCGTGCGCTTTGATGGTAATACCGCGCTCGCGTTCCAAATCCATATCATCGAGGACTTGATCGTGCATTTCTCCGGCACGAACCGTGGCGGTAATTTCGAGAAACCGGTCGGCTAAGGTCGATTTACCATGGTCAATATGGGCAATGATGCAAAAATTTCGAATTGTCGCAGGATTCATATTTTCTATCTCAAAGGTACAATCATGTTGGAACGTTCAAAAAACGCAAGCAAGCCCTTGATTTTAGATGCTTTAAAATCTGGCAAACATGTGAGTCGCATAGCGCTCTTCACCTGTTCGTTTACTTCCATTTAATCAATCTTGGGACTTGTTTAATTTCAGGGAATGCTGACACGATTTAATTACTATCGGGCAGTACAAAAGAACGCTAAATATAGACAATGAAAGCAGATTAAGCAATGGAAAAAACTAATTCAAAAGCAATACCGGTTGAGTTAAAGATCGCTTGACAATACCCACATTTTTGTTTATACTTTTCAATCTTTTAATATAAGATAATAAAAAAATTGAAAGCCACAGTTCATCCCCCAGCTAAAATAGTAATTCTACCACGACTTCTTTCATTGCATGTGAGCCGGGGAAGGCAGGTTGAACCCGAAGGGACGGAGCACACATTATGACATTTTTCGATTGGCTGCTGGAGCAAACCACATATTTAAATGATGTTATGTGGGGTACTCCCATGATCATACTGCTAGTTGGAACCGGTATTTTCCTAACAATCGCAACACGTGGTCTGCAATTCACCCACTTTTGGCATTCTTTAAAAATCGTAATGAGCAGGGAAAGCCATTCCGAAGCCGGCAAAGGCGATATATCTCCTTTTGCAGCCTTAATGACTGCTTTAGCCGCGACAGTTGGAAACGGTAATATTGCTGGTGTTGCAACTGCCATTGCCATTGGTGGTCCCGGTGCGCCAATGTGGATGTGGATCGCAGGTCTCATGGGTATGGCGACAAAATACGCCGAAGGATTTCTCGGAGTAAAATTTCGTGAAATCGCTCCCAACGGTACTATGGCCGGCGGACCAATGTATTATGTAAAAAACGGGCTTAAAAATAAAAAACTCGGCCGATTTCTCGGAGCAGCCTTTGCCGTTTGCGGGGTTATTGCCTGTTTAATTGGAACGGGCAACATGGCCCAATCAAACTCCATGACAGCATCGCTGGCGAATACCTTGAATCAGGCTTTCAACAATGGAACTGCTGTCGATCAGGCACCGGCTTATTTCTACTATGCCATCGGCGCTATCATTGCAATTCTGGTGGGTATGGTTATCATTGGCGGAATTAAAAAAATCGGCCACGTTTCCGAAAAGCTGGTACCCGCGATGATTTTCTTTTACATCTTTTTCGCTTTGATCGTCATCGGTGCCAATATCACCGAAATACCAGCAGCGTTTGTATTGATTTTCAAATCTGCATTCGGCTTGCAACCGCTCGTAGGTGCTTCCTTCGGCCTGGCTATTCAAAACGGCGTCAGTCGCGGCTTGCTTTCCAATGAAGCAGGTTTAGGTTCAGCGGCAATTGCCCAGGGAGCATCAGCAAGTGAAGAGCCGACTACCAACGGTCTCATCGCCATGACCGGCGTTTTTATCGATACAATTCTTGTTAACACGATGACAACATTGACCATCGTTCTTACTTTTGCTTATACAAAAACGCAAGCATGGCAAGGTTTGGATGCACCAGACAACATCACCAGTATTCTGGTGACACAAAAAGCTTTTGATACGGTAATCCCTTTTGGTGGTGGAATCATAGCAATTGCCTCCTTTCTTTTCGGGTACACAACTTTGATCGGTTGGTCTTATTATGGCGAAAAATGCATCGAATATTTAGGTGGCGATAAAGTCATCATGCCTTTCCGATATACGTTTATCGCATTTCTCTTTTTCGGAGCTATCCTTACCCCATTGGCTGGCGATAATTTCAATTACTTGAATATTGTTTGGAATCTCGGCAACATCGGCAATGCACTCATGGCCGCACCGAACCTGATCGGTTTGATTTTTCTTACCGGATTCGTCGCTCGATACACACGTGAAAAGTTGAGAGCGGATTAAATCGTTCCTTCGCGTGGCCAAACATAAATGGATTTTGAAATATTTAATTAGTGCCTCGTCAAATGCCTTTAAAACGAGGTAAATTACCATATAACTAAATCGCCCAAGTGGCCACGCATCTTTTTTCTATTACAGGAACCGGAATTTTCACCATGCCAGGGACAGCAAAAGGACAATTCCTTCTTTTTTATGCCATCTTCTCATTCCTCCTATCCACTTTGCATGCACAGTCCAGCAGAGATTATTTTGCAAAGGGCTTGCACTATGCAAAACAAAACGAGTACAAATCCGCTATAGCCGCCTTCGAAAGCGCCATCGCTTCCGACAGGAACTTTGCCAACGCCTACCATCAATTGGCACTTTCCTACTTGCAACTTGGGACCATCTTCGGTCGCCGAAAGGCAACATTTGCTTTAGAAAAAGCACTGAGTTTGGAAGGAAACAACATTCTTTTCAATCTGGATATGGCAAAACTTTCGCATCTGAAAAAAATGGATGGAGAGGCAAAATCGAGGCTGGAAAAAGTTCTTCGTCTGACACCCACACATGCGGAAGCGCATTATCTGCTCGGCCGTTTGTACATGGAAAATATGCTGTGGTACAAAGACATGGTAAATCCGCAGGAAGACGTTATTTTTACCTTTGAAAAGTACGCAAACGAGGACATGGCGCTGGCACGGGACCATTTCGAAAAAGCGATTTCATACAATCCAGAGTTTGTGCTGCCGTACTATCAGCTTGCTTTCCTTTTTTATGAGTATGGTGATTATATTGCAATGAAAAGCCTGCTCCACAAAGCAATTTCTTTCCATTCCAAAGATAGCGATCTCTACCTTTTACTTGGGCTTGTTTATCACACAGAGCGAAAATTCCAGGTTGCTCACAACTATTTTTTAAAAGCCATGCAATTTATGAGCAAAGAAGAGCTACACCAGATGCAATCGCTTTATCCGGTTTTAACGCCCAACGACCAATTAAAATATTCTACGCTGGACAGTCCTCAGCAGAAGCAACTTTCGGAGAATTACTGGCAAAAACGTGATCCACTCCTGCTAACTGATATCAACGAAAGGCTTCTTGAGCATTACAGCAGGCTTACCTATGTCAAACTGCGTTTTGGCAACCAGGAAGAAGGAATCAACGGGAGGGCAACCGATCAGGGGACAATGTACATCCGTTTCGGTGCACCCCAAAAAACGACAAGGACTCGTGGAAGTATGGGTACGGATGCCGGGAGCGGTGCGGAAATGACAGACAATAGATATTTTACACCGGCGCGGGAGCGTTGGCAATATGCTGATTTTACCATCGCCTTTGAAGATGAATATATGGGCAAAAATTTCAACTTCATGCGGACATTCAATCCGGAAAATGACGGCAAAATCATTTTCGAGCAAAAGATAAAATCGGAACCGAACACCTACGAACTCTTTGAAGAAAATTCACAAATGCAGATTCCGTATAGCATGACTCAATTTAAAGCCGATTCGGGAAAGACGCGCTTTGAATTGTTCTACGGCATGCCCGCAAAGAAACTCACTTTTTATCGCAATGATTCTGAGATTATTACCAAGCTACAAAGAGGATTATTTTTGTTTGATAAAACAAAAAATTTAATCACTCAGAAAAAAGAAATCCGCAGGAATACTCTGCTCAGCATTCAGGATCCGCAAGGTGAATACCTCAAACTGGACCGAATACAAAGCACAGTAATACCCGGGAATTGCACCATAAAATTGGAAGTCTTAGACGAATTTACACAGAATTACGGTGGTCTCGAATTTCCGGTGCATATTCGCAAATTTGACAACGATTCTCTTACTCTGAGCGATATACTTGTAGCAAATCAAATTGAACAAAAAGCCTCTGCACTATATGGAATTCATGATCTTGAAATCGTACCCAACTTATATCACGTTTTCCATCCACAAGATATGATTTACTATTATTTTGAAATTTACAACCCTAAAACAAAGGGAAAACAGGAAGCGAATTACCAGGTTGAAACGACTGTTCGCTGCCTGGAATACCAGCAAAATCCCGTTTTAAATTTTGTTTCCAGTCTCGGTGACATTATTGGTATAAGCAATGAAAAGCCCGGTGAAATCAGCACTATTCAAAGATATTCCAGCGGTGCTTCGGTTGAGCGCAATTATTCTGCACTCCAGCTTGCCGATGCCAAACCAGGAAAATATCAACTAACCATACGAGTCACTGACACTATCCGTTCTTCAAATTCCGAGAGAAAAGTAGAGTTTGTAATTCAGTAAGATTGTTAAGTTAAGGTATGAACGCGCAAATGTAACTGGTAATTATTTCTCGTTAAAACGGCTGAGGATCTACCGAAATCCACGACCATTATTACGACGACTTGTCGTGCTACTACCGTTGGTCGAAGTTCTTTTGCGATTGCTCCCCGCTTTCGCATTTTTATTCCGGCCATTTGCTTTGCCGTTTTTATTCCCAAAAGGTTGACGCAAGGTGGTATAAAATGCCCGATCGTCATCCGCTCTGGTTAACTGTCTTTTCCCAGCACCTCGCGTCACCTGGCCATTTGTGGTTGGAGCCGCTGTAGCAAATAATGCATCCGCTGCACGGTGACGATTTTGTCCTCGCCTGTCCTGG
The DNA here is from genome assembly GCA_020633655.1 of Deferribacteres bacterium. Lineage (GTDB taxonomy): Bacteria > Zhuqueibacterota > Zhuqueibacteria > Zhuqueibacterales > Geothermadaptataceae > Bioreactorimicrobium. The sequence continues at coordinate 8,115 of JACKDF010000015.1, read as the reverse complement.
CTACTTCCTTTTTCTTTTTGTTCTCGCACGATTCGATTATCCTTTCCTTTTAAACTTATCATTTGTGCGTTTCTTGGATTTATTTTTACGTTTTTTGCTTGTTTTATCGTTAGTTACACGTCCTTTTTTATAACTTTCGATCAACAGTAAATCTATTACAGCCTCATGGGGATCGGCGCGGACAATTTTTACACGAACCTTATCACCAATTTGAAATGTTGCGCCACTCATCGCCCCGCGAAGCATGTACATTCTCTCATCATACTCATAAACATCATCATGCAAATCGGAGATATGCACAAGTCCTTCGACGAGAAAGTCCTGCAATTCGACAAAAATTCCGAAATGAACAATACCAGAAATTATCCCGTCAAAATCTTCACCGAGGTATTTTTGCATGAATTCAGCTTTTTTCATCTTGGATGAAGCTCGTTCCGCCTCAAGCGCAACGAGCTCCCTCTCGTTCGCCTGTTCGCATGCACCCTCAAATCGCTTTGTAATTGAATCGCGGTTCTCCTCAATCCAACCGTGTCGCAGATAATGCTTCAGAGCACGATGCACAACTAAATCAGGATAACGGCGAATGGGCGACGTGAAATGCGTGTAACGCTTAAATGCCAATCCAAAATGGCCAATATTTCGCGTTTCGTAGCGTGCTTTCATCAAAGACCGTAGCAAAATATTTTGTATGATGTGCTCTTTATCTGTACCGATGATTGAATCCATGAACCGACTGAGCTTTTTGCTGGTCATCCGGCCATTCATTTTATGTTCAAATCCAATAGCATGTAGGAATTCCATAAACTCACCCATTTTTCCCGCATCTGGTTTGTCATGATTGCGGTAAACGAAGGGGGGTGCGCCATACTCTGTTTTCAGCGAATCAACGTATTCGGTGACTGTCTGATTTGCAAGAAGCATAAATTCCTCGATCATCTGCATACTTGCAAGGGATTCCACCCGGCGGATTTCCACAGGAACACCTTTCGCATCGAGGATAACTTTCGCTTCAGGTGTCTCAAATCGTAAACTTCCCATACGGAAGCGGTTTCTGCGCAGGGTTTGCGAAAGCGCCAACATGTTATTTAGCGCTTCAGTGAAATCAGTTTCGATATCAATTTTCTTATCCCAGTAATCCTGGACTTCCTGGTAGTTGAATCGTCTTTTGCTCCGAATTATAGTTTCGCAAATATCATAAGAAACGACATCACCCGCCGGCGTAACTTCCATAATGCAGCTGTATGCTAAACGGTCTTTGAGAGGTTGCAGACTGCATAAAGTCGTACTCAAATGCTCAGGTAGCATGGGAATCACGCGATCCACCAGATAAACGGATGCACCCCGTTTCCATGCTTCCTGATCGATTGCATCCCCTTCTTTAACATACCATGAAACATCTGCAATATGTACGCCCAGTTTCCAGTTGCCGGATTGCAGCCGCTGCAGGGACACTGCATCGTCAAAATCTTTCGCGTCCGGTGGATCTATAGTAAAGCACAATTCTTCACGCAGATCAAGTCGTGATGTCATGGCGTTCTCTGGAATTTCATCCCGTTGTTTTTCAACTGCAGCTTCAACATGCCCGGGGAAATTCAAAGGCAAATTAAAAGCTGTAACAACAGAAAGAACATCGACGCCTACTTCATCGGGATAGCCAAGAATCAAGGAAACATGACCTTCAGGATTCATCCACTCGTCTTCCCAGAAGTCGATTTCAACGGCGACTTTTTGGCCGTCTTTTGCGCCATTGAGATCACTTTCATGCACAAAAATATCATGCAGTATTCTCTGGTCATCCGGGACTAAATAATAGTAGTGTTTGCCCTTTTTCAGCAGACCAACAATGTAGCGTCGCTGCCGTTCAACAACTTCGATAACTCGGCCTTCTTTGCGTTTACCTTTGGCCGTTGCAAAAAGTTGAACTTTTACTTTATCGCCATCCAGAGCCAGGCCAAGATTCTTCGGGCTCAGAAATATGTCTTCTTCCCCCTCAGGCATGAGTAAAAACGCAAATCCCTGACTTTTTACCTCAATTTTGCCTTCGAGAACCGACCTCGGTTTATTTGCGCCGTAACGATTTGACTTAAATGTAGTAATGAGATTTTCTTCGGCCATCCGGCGAATTGCATTCCGCAATTCGGCGTAATCAGCCGGCGCAATTTTTAGAAGCCGAGCCAACTCTTTCGTTTTAAAAAAACGGTGTGGCTGCGATTCTAATAATTTGATTATGTTTGATTTGTAAAATGTAAATTTTCGTTTCATAATATCTATTGCAACCAGTGCCTATGCGACAAGTGGAAATAATAACAACTACGCTCACGATTCGATATTTAAATTAGGTCCAATCGATCGCGAATGTCTAATGCAATATCAAGTTGCGAAACTGTGATGTTAGAGCTGAATAGAGAGCTCAGAAAACAAGAGGGATTAAAATTCACCCGTTGCAAGAACGTACCATATCGGGCAAGTGATGCTTGCTCAAAAGAGAAGAATTTGGGATAAGTACTTCTGCAAAAGCATGGCATTTTTATCAAAGCGAGTACTGCATCCTGCGAAGTTACAGTTTAACAAATGATTTTCCAGGATACAACATCTATTTAATCTACTTTATTCAATAACATTCAGGTGGAACGAGAAATATTCCCTGTTCACCTTTCATACATTATGCTCATGAACAATGCAGGCTAAGTCGCCAACAAAAAATTACCCGGCTTCATATTCCTAATATTCTATTTCACTACTGCGCGGTGCCTCAATCAATTCCCGTACCTCATCTACAATAGCACGGGCACTGGCACGCAATTCCTTTTTTGTTTCTATTAATGTTCCTTTATCGACAAAACGGTGCAGTTGCACATGGAAGCGCAAACTATTCGTAGTGCCGGAAGGACGAATTGTGAGATGATTTCGTTTGTCATCATCAAAATAAAAGCGGATACCTTCATCCGGGAATTCGAAATCCGGGGATGCCGGATACACATGATCGTACTTTCCGGTGCGATACACAACAGATGATTTAACTGCCCGCCCATTAAAACTTAAATTGCCTGTGTTCGCTTTTAAATTAAGCTCAAGTGATTTCTTCAAAATAGCAATTTTCAATCGATCCCCCTCGATTCCAGGGTATTCGCCATCCAGGGGATCAGGTTCATAATAATTGACAAAATAACCAACATCGGGGTCAAGATAAATTTCATTGTCAATCAATTCGAAGATGGTCATTCCCTTCTGTTTTGCATAATTTGCAACCTCCGCAACGAGAATGGAAGCAAAAGTCCCATCTTTGTCACGGACATGCCCCTTTTCACCCAGAGAAGAATCATCAGCCGGTGGTGAGCCCAGAATCGAGAATCCATTGCTCTGCTCCATTGCGGCAAGATTGTATGTCCGTTCACCTTCCATATTTTCGGTTGTGTATAAATATGGATGACACAGCTTTTTATGTTCGGCATTACGCCCTTCAGCCAGGTCTTGTGCGAGACAACCGTCCCACGAATCCCGTACACCAGCTGAAAGCGCTGCGAAACCAACCCAGGTTTTGACAATACCGAGTCCAAATTTTCTCGCAACAACAGCCATGCTGTCCGAAGTTGTGTGGGAAATAACAATAAATGATTTCCTCGGATCAATCGATTTATCAAATTTTAATCGAAACCAGACGAGCAAAGCCCACATATCATCGGCTGGCATTAACATATAATCACGATTATTGTAAAGAAACCGCTGATTTTCAGGTACTTTCACGACGGTACCGCATCGATCGGCATCCGGGTCTGTGCCGAGAAGGATATCCAGTTTTTCCCATTCACCCGGAAACTCTTCCTGGAAGGTTTCAACAGCAATTTTTGCAGCCCGTGGATCGCCCGGATCGGGCTGCTGTTCCTCGCCAGGATCACTATTGAATGAGGGAAAAAGTCCATCCAGTTCAGCCAAACCGTTGAGCGAAATCATGTTCACATAATCAAATCCAGTTTCATTCAAAATTCGAGGGACGGCTTTTCTTCCAGCACCATGAAATGAGCAATAGCCAATTTTGAGCGAATCCGTCGTTGTTTTTTTCGTGTTATCACGCAATAGAAAAGATTTAATGTGGTTGCAATGCTCTTTATGAATATCAATTAAATCGCAACCATAATAATTGACACTGGCAGTTTTTTCACTTCCACCCAGGAAAATGAGCTTGCCATCGGGCGCATCTTGCAATTTACAGAGTTTTACATCATAGGTCGTAGCATGCACGATATAATCGTTATACATTTCAGTACGTTCTTTGGGATCGAACTGTGAACCGTTACCGCAGGAAAGTTTGTATCCGTTGTAGCGATAATCATTATGACTTGCGGAAAGCAGAATGCCCATATCAGCTTTTAAAAAGGGAATCGCATAAGTCACTTCCGGATAGGGACACGGTTCATCAAAAAGATAAACGGTATAGCCATAATGCAAAAAGAGCTCGCTTATACGACGGGCAAAATCGGCACCCCGTGTTCGGCTATCGTATCCGATGACAATTTTGCTGAAGCCTTTTTTGAGACCAAACTTCGCGACACCCGCGGAAGTGACGAGCAATACCACATCATTTAATGTGTTGGGGCCTTTTATAATTGGAACATCCAGGCCTTTTTCTTTGAGTTGAACAATAGATTCACGATCATCGGCCATAAGTCCCCGAATACCGCCGGTACCAAAGGACATTTTTTTACGAAAGGCATTTACGAGTTGTTCATACTTTTCAGCTTCAATGGCTTGTGCTAATCCCTTCTTCAGATTTGGTGATAATACATCGATATTGGGATCGTTCAGCCATTGTGATAAATTATTTATTGAATTTTTCCTTGCAACTTCGTACTGCTCGTCTGTTATTTTACCTTTACGGTGTGCTTCTTCCAAGTAAGAATTAATGCCATTTTGGGCGGCATCGATTAAGCCTTTCGTATCCAGACTTAAATTCGAGCTCATAACAGCCTCCTGTTCCTTTGTTCTTCTACACTAGAGTCAATCCGCCCGTAAACAAAACGATCACGCCCAGAGAGATCTTTTATAATTTCCACATCTCGAATGCTGTGTTCTTCAAAAATACTTTTGACTGCTCTCCCCTGTTCAGCACCGATTTCGCAGAGTAATGAGCCATTCGATGCCAAAAGTTCATTTGTCAAATAAGAAATACGTTTGTAAAATTTTAAAGCATCCTCACAGAAAAGCGCAATCTCAGGCTCAAAATCAACAATTTCCGGTTGCAGACTAGACTTTTCTGAGTTGGCTATATAGGGCGGATTTGAAACAATAATGTCGAATTGCGACTCGAACTGGTCAATTACAGAATTATCGTCGATATCCGCCTGTAAAAATTCTATTTTTTCAAGAACTTCATGATGTTTGGCATTTTCACGCGCAACGAGAAGGGCCTCAGGTGATATATCTACAGCCGAAACTTTAAGTTGCGGGTTATTTTTTATTAAGGCGATAGGAATATTGCCACTTCCAGTACCAATATCGAGAATACGAACCGATCCTTGATACTTTTTCGCCAACTCTAATGTTTTTTCGACCAATAGCTCTGTTTCGGGGCGTGGAATCAAGACACCTTCCCGGACGAAAATCTTAAGGGAATAAAATTCGGTAAAACCCAGAATATATTGCAATGGCTCTCGATTTGCGCGACGTAAAAGCAGCGGTTTGTATAACGCAAGTTCTTCCTGCGTAAGAGGTCGATCGAAATGAAGATAGAGTTGAACCCGGTTAAAATCTAAAACAGCGCTTAGAATATGCTCAACGGAGAGACGTGCATTTTCAACACCTTTCTCCTTCAGATAGTTGGTTGACCAATCGATCAGCTTTATGACTGTCCATTGATCAGAACTTCCTGGCATACCTATGCCTCGGTTTCCTGAAGTTGAATATTTTTATCTTCTGTTGAAAGTTTATCAATGATCTCTTCCAGATCACCGTCCATAATTTCATGCAAGCGGTACAGTGTAAGATTGATGCGATGATCAGTCATTCTCCCCTGTGGAAAATTGTAAGTTCTAATTTTGGCGCTACGATCGCCTGTGCTCACCATTTTGCGGCGGTTTTCGGCTATTTTTTTATTTTCTTCTTCCAATTTCGCATCAAGCAAGCGAGAGCGAAGGACACTTAGTGCTTTCGCCTTATTTTTATGCTGACTTTTTTCATCCTGACAAGTAACAACTACGCCCGTAGGAAGATGTGTAATTCGCACTGCGGAGTCCGTCGTGTTTACACTTTGCCCACCGGGGCCACTACTCCGGTATACATCAACTTTTAAATCTTTGGCATCAATTGCAAAATCAACCTCATCAGCTTCGGGCAATACAGCCACTGTGACAGCGCTTGTATGAATCCGTCCGCTTTGCTCCGTTTGAGGAACACGCTGCACTCGATGCACGCCGCCTTCGTATTTCAATCCGCCATACACATCGACACCGGAAACCAGTGCAATGATTTCCTTAAATCCGCCAATTCCCTGTGGATTTGAGCTGAGAATTTCAACCTTCCACCCCTTCTGCTCTGCATAGCGTGAGTACATACGATACAACTCACCAGTGAAAAGCCCTGCTTCATCCCCACCTGTGCCCGCACGAATTTCCATCACTGCATTTTTGCTATCATTTGGATCTTTTGGAACAAGAAATAATTTGAGCTTTTCTTCATACCCAGGTAACTTTTTTCTGGATTCCGCAATTTCAGATTCCGCCATCTCCACCAATTCCTGATCGTCGTCGTCCGCAATTATTGATTCCGCTTCATGGATGGCACTTATAGTTTTCTTGTAGGCGGAAAACACTTTTAATATCGCTTCAAGATCACTGTGTTCTTTAGCGACGTTCTTCAGCTTCGTCGGGTTGGATATTATGGCTGGATCAGAAAGGAGCCCGTTCAGCTCCTTAAAGCGTTCCTCAAATTTTTCAAATTTTTCCAGCATGACTTACTCTTGTTAATAACCCGATACAAAACAGCAAAAGGGATAATGTCCAATTATCCTGCAAAAGCTCAATTCTAATAGATTTCTATTTTCAAAGGTGAGAGGTATGATTGTAGCTCAAAACGCAATACGTTGGGTCGTCACTTAATATGCAGAGGGTCCATAATCCAATGCTGTCATAACATAGCTAGATTGTTCCCACAGGGCTATGCACTATCAACTTTTTTGCTCGGTAACCCTCAAGTTTTCCACCGTCGCTTACTGGCAAAAAAACATGCATCGTTGATACACAATTACTTTGAATACCAGAAAAATAAAAAGCGGAATACGCGCACATCCATTCCGCTTTATATTCAAACTTAAAACTGGTCTATTTGTTGTCTGCAGCCGGTTTTTTACCGTATTTTTTCAAATATTTTTCAACGCGACCAGCTGTATCGACAAGGCGTTGCTTGCCAGTGAAGAATGGATGAGATGCACTTGAGATATCCACCTCGATTAACGGATATTCATTGCCATCTTCCCAAGTGATCGTTTTATCACTTGTTTGTGTCGATCTGGTTAAAAATGCAAAATCTGCCGCTACATCTTTATACACGATGAAATTATAGTCCGGATGTATTCCCTTTTTCAATTGAAAGTCTCCTTGAAAGACGCTTCTTAATCAAACTTAACATTAACTCTTCAGAAAAAACTTGTGAATATATTACTTTTACTGCCCCAAAAGCAAGCAAAACTTTTGGCATATTAGCCGTTCATAGATTCAAGAAAATCTCGATTGTTTTTTGTTCCGCGAATTCGTGATTGAATAAACTCCATCGCCTCTACCGAAGTTAGATTCGCGAGCAATTTACGCAGTATCCAAATCCTATTGAGTTCAAACTCTTCAAGCAACAACTCTTCTTTTCGTGTACCCGAGCGATTGAGATCGATAGCCGGGAACATTCGACGATCGGCCAATCGTCTATCAAGTACAAGCTCCATATTGCCCGTTCCCTTGAATTCTTCAAAAATGACATCATCCATTCGGCTTCCCGTATCAATAAGCGCTGTTGCAATCACCGTAAGACTGCCCCCTTCTTCAACATTTCGCGCAGAACCAAAAAATCGTTTTGGGCGCTCAAGCGCTGTAGCGTCCAAACCGCCCGTGAGAATTTTGCCACTATGTGCAA
>JACKDF010000014.1 GCA_020633655.1 Deferribacteres bacterium | reverse complement strand
CCGGTCTTGTTCTCAACCAGCATCGGTGCATCGGTATACTTGCGCGCGATGTTGGCCAACTGTCGCGAGGTGATATCAATGGCGCTGCCTGGTTTGCTATGCACGATGATGGTGATAGGTTTGTTGGGGAATTCCTGGGCTGAAAGCGAATGGCGAAACAGGAAGGCCAGGAATAAAATAAAATATAAAGATATCCGTCTTAAATTGAAGTATGCTGTCATCAAAAAAGGAATATGGATTCCGGCTAAAAAGTTGCCGGAATGACGTCTCGTCCCGTGGTCATTGCACAATTTCTTAATGAAAAATATTGGCATGATCTACCACTTTGTAAATGGATACTTAATCAAATTGGAATTAAAGTATCGCGGATCACCGGAGACTTCTTCGCCAATCCATTCAGGTTTTTCGAACTGCTGTTTTTCATCTTGCAATTCCACTTCAGCGATGATCAATCCCTGGTTGTCGCCAGCAAATTCATCGATCTCCCAAACGAGTCCACCCAGTTCAATTTTATACCGTGTTTTTTCGATAAGCGGTCGTTCGCAAAGGTTATCAAGCATTAAATTGGCATCGGAAGTGGGAATTTCGTATTCAAATTCTGCGCGGGTGACGCCGGTAGTCACACCTTTAATCGTTAAAAATCCTTTCTCATCAATGGTGCGCACACGCACGACGCGTTCTTTAGTTGTGGAGAGGTAACCCTGACGGTACACGGTTCCTTTGGCGAGCGCTCTCCAGGCATCGCCGTTCACTAAAAACTTGCGTTCTATTTCTTTTCCCATTTCATTTCCTTTTCGGTTTATGTCCTCTTTTCAAACGAAAACGAGCATGTAGCTCATCACAGGAGAAGTTAAGTAAGTAGTTCAGGCTTTAGCCTGGCTTTGATTAAAACAGGCTAAAGCCTGAACTAAATACACTCCATTTTCTGCGAATCGCTCACGCGCAAAAGGGTGATTCCTTCGGTAGTGGCTCCATACCAATCACACGCTTAATTGCCAGCAGGTAATTGACGTTTTCATAACTTTCCAATTCAACCATTTTTTTTGCTTCGAGAATGGCATCAACATCGACAGATTCCAGGTTGGCTGTCATAATTTTTGCGCCGTTAATGTAGACATCTGCAATTTCCGCAATGCAATCATTGATGGTAAAGGCAAAACGTCTTTTGAAAACATTAACAGCAGCCAGATTCGGGTGGGGTTTGATAATTTCCTCGAGGTATTGCGCCAATGTGTAAGTATCACGTTTGAATTCCGGTACATCAACACCAAATGCCGGGAAAACTTCATCTTTTATCATTGCAGCCGCCATGGGGAATTCCCCCTTCATACGGGGATTCCACTGTTCCAGACCTTTTACAGTTTGCACAAAAACTTTAATATCCATTTTGTTATCGCGGATTTTAGTATTGTTTTCATTGTTGCCCGCAGAAACGATATAGGTTTCCAGGCTTTCCCGAATGCCTTCGACTTTTGACAGTTGACGCATTTTTTCCTCAACAATGCCAAAGTTTTGTGCAAAAGCACGAAATTCAAAACGAGGTTTGATTTCTGCCATAATTTCCTCTCTGAAATTTGGTTTGGATTGATTCTTTATCCTTTTATCAAGATTAATGCCAGTAGCATTTTTCTTTTAAAGGCTCAGTAACTGTTTTCAAATTATGCCGTTTGTCTATTTTCATGTGCGTTCGATTTTCCCATTTTTTGACGAAATGTCGTCAGCGACAAGACGAAATATCGTCAATTCAACAGGTCGTATTTTTCCAATTTACTGCGTAACGTCGTGCGGCTTATCGCCAGAAGTGTCGCTGCATTCGTTTGATTGTATTCAGCCTTTTTCAAGGCCCATTGCAGCAACTTTTTTTCGAAAAATGCGAGCAGCTGATCCATTGGCTGCAGATTGTTTTCTAAATAATCCCAGTTAAAAATATCGTGATTTCCACTCGATGCCTGGGTGACTATTTCCGGGAGTTCATTTTCGCCAATGAGCTCACTTTTAGACATGGCTATCATACGCTCAATTATATTTTCCAATTCCCTTACATTTCCAGGCCAGCCATAATTAGCTAATACCTGCATGGCTTGAGGTGTTACCCCGGAGATGTTTTTGCGCTGGCCATGTTTGCGAATGAAAAATTCTGCGAGCAGTGGGATATCTTCTTTTCGTTCTTTTAATGGCGGAATAATGAGCGGAATAACATTTAACCTGTAGTAAAGATCGTCTCGAAATTCGCCACTTTTTGTTCGCTCCAGTAGTTCCACTTTCGTTGCACAGATCACGCGCACATCGATCGAAATGACCTGACTGCTGCCAACGCGTTCTATTTCCCGTTCCTGTAAAACACGCAACAATTTAACCTGCATGGAAAGCGGCATATCATCGATGTCATCGAGAAAAATCGTGCCGCCATTGGCTTTCTCAAACCGTCCCTTTCTATCCTTGATGGCACCAGTAAACGCACCTTTCTCGTGGCCAAACAATTCACTTTCAAGCAAAGATTCCGAAAGTGCAGCACAACTGACTTTCACAAATGGCCCGTTTTTACGAGAGCTTTGTCTGTGCAGTGCTGTTGCCATAACCTCTTTTCCCGTCCCCGATTCACCCTGAATCAGGATCGTATGATCGCTGTCTGCAACCGACTCGATTACATCCAATAATTTCTTCACCGCCGGTGATGTTCCGATGAACGTTTTATTGAACTGTGCATTCAATTCTTTTTTGAGCTGGATATTCTCTTTCAGAATCTGCCGGTGCTCATCGATTTTATTGAGTGTGATCAATAATTCATCATAGGAGAAAGGTTTGGTGAGGTAGTCGTAGGCCCCCATTTTTAAAGCTTCAACGGCAGAATTGACTGTTCCATAGGCGGTCATTAAAATAACCTGCACATTTTTACCGGAATTTTGCACTGCCTGCAAAACTTCCAATCCACTGATTTTAGGTAGCTTTAAATCGGTGATGACCACATCGAAATCATCATTTTTGAAAAAATCCAGTCCCTGCAGTCCGGTTTCACAAACTGTTACCGTATGCCCCTTTTTTCGAATTGCATCTGTTAATGTAACACGAATAATTTTTTCATCTTCGATAAGAAGTATTTTCATCGCACAACCCTATTTTGCTTTGTCTCCCCTCTCGCTTTGGCAAAACTCGTACCGTCAAGATGTGTATTATCCATTTGAATCCTCATCACTATTCAACGGCAGGAACACCTGGAACAAGGTTCCTTCACCTTATGTGCTTTGCACCTTTATTTCTCCTTTATGAATTTCAATTATACCGAGACAGACAGAAAGCCCGAGTCCTGTGCCTTCACCAATATCCTTCGTTGTAAAAAACGGATCGAATATTTTATTCTGGTCTGATTCTGCGATGCCCACGCCGGTGTCTTCCACATCGATTAAAACACCCTGCTGATTTTCAGTGGTTTTTAAACTTGTTCTAAGTGTTAGAGTACCACCCTCCGGCATCGCATCAAATGCATTGATCAGCAGGTTCAAAATAGCCTGTTCAATTAAATGCTGGTCACCGAGAACCATCGGTAGCTTATTTTGCAATATAAGGTCGATCTCAATATCCCGTTTGGAAATTTTATACTTTATCAATTCAAGCATTTTGTTTATGGAAGCATTGATATCGACTTCAACCTGATTGAGTTTTTCTTGCCGAGCATAATTTAATAACTTCTGAACCACCGATTCGATTTTGCTGAGCCCTTCGTCGATTAGATGCAGGTACTGTTCCGTTTGAATTTTATTTTCCGGTTCTTCGAGGATCATACGAACGCAATTTTGAATCCCGCTTAGAGGATTGTTTATCTCGTGTGCAACTCCGGAAGCGAGCCGGCCAATTGAAGCTAGTTTTTCTGCCTGAATTATTTGGTTCTGTGCTTGTTTCAATCGGTTGTGAGACTGGATGAGTCGCTTGCGCATTTCTGTAAATGTCTCGGCCAGGTAGCCAATTTCATCATGACTGGAAACCAAAATTGGACTATGCCGTTTTTCGACAGAAGTGTGCTCCATCTCGGTAGCGAGAATAGTGAGTGGTGTGATAAGCTTTCGTGATAAAAAATTGACAAGAAGAAACGCAACAAACGCAATTCCCAGCGTTAACTGAATAATTTCCCAGTATAGCGATCGGATGCGTGCCTGTATTGGAGCGAGGGAAAAACCCACGCGCAGCGTCCCCCAGCGCTTGCTCGATATCGCCAATGGTGTCGATGCATCGAGTACGCTACCCCACAGCGAATCGGAATACGTCTGGGTAATTACCTCCCAGGAAGTGCTTGCTTTTGCAGTAATTGCATCAGTGTAAATTTTACCAAATTCTTTGAGATCATTGTGTGCCAAAACTCTGTTGTCATTATCCAGAATGACCACGTAGCGGATTGGCCAGCCACCTTTCATGATCTGTGAAATATAGTTCTCAAGTAACTCCTCTTCGTTAAGCAAATTAATTTCCCTGAAAAGAAAGACATTCGTCACAGGGATAGACAATGTCTTGACGAGTGTTGTACTTTCACCACGAACTTTATCCTCAAGCAGGCGCTTTTCCCGAATGAGAAAAAACACACCCGTGAGCACCATAATGCCAAGGATCAGCAAGGTTGTGAACGTGATCATTTTAAATTTAAGCGGCCATTTTAATTGAAAATCACCCTTGTTTTTCGATGGCATTCTATTCCGCTCCCTTTTCTTCCTTAGCCACGATATCGATAAGATCGCGAATGGGATAATAATCTTCATCGCTCGCCGGAACAAAGCCATTTTTGAATTCTGTATCCCAATTTTGCATCATATTCCGGTGATCTGGATTGTTAGGGTCAAGTTTCAGCAAAGCACGCTTGACTTCCTGAACCAACAAGCTGTCGGTGTGTGCACCAACGGCGATCGGAACGCTGGGAATGGGATCCGAAATATAAATGAAGCGTAATCCTTTGTGCTCATTTTTATAGGCAATGACATCCTTCACAGCACCAGCATCATATTCTCCACGCAAAACTGCATTGACTATTGCATTATGGTGCTCAATATTTGTAAAATACTCCAAATCAGAAAGCGCCAGTCCAGCACTATGGAGTGCATGCTTCGCTATGAGATAACCTGCAGTGGCTTTTTGTGCCGCAAAGGCAATCTTTTTCCCTTTTAAATCGAAAAGGTTGTGGATCGGACTGTCATTACGCACGATGATGATTCCCTGGAAGGAAGGGTTGCCCTGTGCGTTTAAAGGTTTTAAAATGCACTGCGCGCCAAAAGAGTCATGCGCTTCGACATAAGAATAAGTGCCAAGAGAAGCAATCTGCACGCTGTCGCGGCGTAAAAAATTAAGCGCCTCATCGTAAGTTTTGCTTAATTTCAATTGAAATTGGAAAGGTGTTTCGCTGGTGAGATAATCCATAATCGGTTGATACCCCTGATATATCAACCGAGGACTGTATCGCGCAATGACGCCGAATTTCACAACTTTTTTATTTTTTGATTGCCGTTGCAGATCAGGGATATTCTGTTTCACATTCCCGGTCTGTTCCTGACATGCAAATGCTAAAAATAAAAACAAGACGAAAATACGGTGCATCATTGGTCCCTCGTGTTGGACTTTTAAAAGGTTACCAGATGTGAGCAACATATCATAAATCTATTTACGAAACCAGAATTTTTTCGAATTGAAAAGACATCTTCAACAAAACAGGAGCCGTTGCATGAAAATCACAGTTGTCGGCAGTTCAAACACGGATATGATCATCAAAGTACCCAGAATTCCTGCACCGGGTGAGACGATTCTAGGTGGCGAATTTTTTATGGCAGCTGGAGGAAAAGGTGCAAACCAGGCAGTTGCCGCAGCACGTGCCGGAGGGCAGGTCACTTTTGTGGCCTGTGTTGGCGACGATTTGTTTGGCAGGCAGGCACGCGATGGATTTGTTACAGAAGGGATCAATACACAATATGTGTTCATCGAATCGAATACGCCCTCCGGCGTCGCCGAGATTTTCGTCGCTGAAAATGGAGAGAACAGCATTGCCGTTGCATCGGGTGCGAATCTTAAATTGTCAACAAAACTTATCGAGCGAAACAGTGCCGCAATTACCAATGCAGATGTGTTGGTGGTGCAATTGGAATCTCCCCTGGAGACAGTTGCAAAAGCAATTGAATTTGCCCACAAGAATAATGTCATGATTATCCTTAATCCGGCACCGGCGCAAAAATTGAGTACGGAATTACTCCAAAAAGTGACAATCATTACACCGAATGAGACTGAAGCTGAATTGCTGACCGGTATACAGGTTAAAGATCTCCCAAGTGCAAAGGCCGCAGCGTACAAATTGCATGAGCTTGGAACGAGTCAGGTTATTATCACCCGTGGGCAAGCCGGTGCTTATGTCTCAAGTAAAGAATTTACAGGATCGATCCCCGCTTTTAAAATGCATGCGATCGATACGACGGCTGCCGGGGATGTATTTACCGGAACCCTCGCTGTTGCCCTTGCTGAACAAAAACATCTCAAAGAAGCAGTTTACTTTGCCAGTGCCGCCTCTGCCCTTTCCGTTAAAAAAGCTGGTGCCCAGCCATCGATACCGACAAGGACTGAGATTGATACATTTTTAAATACATATTTTTGATTGGAATTTTTTATATTACGTCTCTGTTTGTAATCATTACAAATTTAAATTTAATTTGGTTTTGAATTATATCTAAATTTCAATCCTTTTGGTTGAAAGGCAGGGACAGGTGATGAAAAATAGCCCGATATCGATCGAAACTGTGAAAAATTTACTGGAAGCCAAAGGTGTGAAACCATCTTTCCAGCGAATCAGCGTTTTGAAGTATATGCTACAGAAAAAAAACCACCCTTCCGTTGATATGATTTATCAGAATTTGATTACACAAATTCCCACTCTGTCCAGAACGACAATTTATAACACATTGAAATTATTGAATAAGAAGCGAGTTATCGCATCGTTATCAATAAGCGATACGGAATTGCGATATGATTATATCAGCGACCCACACGATCATTTTTTATGCAAACAATGTGGCCAGATTTTCGATATTGACGCCCTTACTGAGGCGATGGAACCAAAGGAAATCAATGGACACGACGTGCATGAAGTGCAGGTGAACGCGAAAGGAATTTGCAGTAGCTGTCGTGCAAAAATGAACTAATCGATGCAATCGACCTGCCTATTTTAAACGGACAATCTTGTATTTATGACACAGTTTACAAGCTAAAAATAATATCTTTTCATATTCATTAGAAAAACAAGCAGAGCAGGGGAAGTTTAAATTAAAATCAAACATTAACGAACACTAGAAAAGGAAAT
The DNA here is from genome assembly GCA_020633655.1 of Deferribacteres bacterium. Lineage (GTDB taxonomy): Bacteria > Zhuqueibacterota > Zhuqueibacteria > Zhuqueibacterales > Geothermadaptataceae > Bioreactorimicrobium. Next base: position 81,533 of record JACKDF010000014.1, on the reverse strand, counting down.
AAGAACTATGTTATCAGAAAAAATGACCCAGGCACTAAATGAACAACTGACATTCGAACTCTTTTCCGGTCATTTGTATCTTTCAATGGCTGCATTTTGCGCAAGCAAAGATCTAGATGGATTTGCCAATTTCTTTATCATACAGGAGCAGGAGGAGCGGTTTCATGCGATGAAATTCTTTCACTACGTCAACGAAAAAGGCGGGGATGTGAAAATTTATGCCCTCGAACAACCCGAGACTGAGTTCGCCGGTATCGAAGAAATTTTCACAAAATCATTGCACCATGAGCGTATCGTTACTTCACGAATTAATGATTTAATGACCCTCGCACGTGAGGAAAATGACTATGCAACGCAGGATTTTCTGCAGTGGTTTGTTCGTGAACAAGTTGAGGAAGAGTCCACCCTGGATTCGTTGCTCAAAAAACTGCAACTCATCAAGGGTGAAGGCCAGGGTTTGTTAATGCTGGACGAAAAATTAGCGGCACGTCAGTTCACAGCACCTGCAGTAGAAGAATAAAAGTTGTGCTCTTATCTCATTAACCGCTTCTTCATGCAATACTCCAAGTGACCGATGGAAAGAGGGGATGTCCCCTTTCAAATCTTATATTTTTTGGATAAAGCAGATTAATTGAAGCAGAACAGTTGTATAGAAAAAGTCCCCGTACAAAACGGGGATTTTTTTATTTGTCATTCGCCATCAATTTCATATCGTAGGCTTCAATTCTGTAATGCGGCGCATAACCCAAAACATAAAGCCTGTCCCGTAACAGCGCAAAACGACTAACACCATCGAGCAGAGCAAATCTTTGGAGGAACTCGCCCTTTGCATCGAATATTTCCAACCATTGCGGTGCCTTTCCCATTTCAGAGGATACGAGTAGCCACAATAATTCTTCGTGCCAGACAGCGTCAAAAATCACCTTCTGATAGCCTGCTTTTACGACCTTATTCGCTTCCCGCTCGATGATCGGATCGGCAACCTGGAAATTGGGTGTTACTTCAACCGCATTCAATGCTGTGCCGTCGGTTTTATAAATGAGGAAGGTAAATGGGGATTTATAAGCCAGACAAATACGTTCATTTTTTCGGTCCATGGCGACAATGCCTTGCAGCATCAATTCTGCTTCCAGGCTATCCTGGTAAATTTGCGGTGCAAAATATTGGCGCACGACGCCAGCGCTATTTACACGCGCGAGTAACCACGGAAGTGTGCTTGTTCCATGCAACAGAATATCACCATGTTCAAATACATCGATATCGCGAGCTGGTACAGGCGCCATAAAATGTCCCTGTTCAACACCACTTAAATTCCAATGGGCAACCAATCCCTGTCGATCGATGGCCCAAACATCCTCATCTTTGACCGCAATATCAACTGGAGCATCGATTTTTATGCCATTCCTGAGTTGCATCGGCCAAATTTTCTGTACTTTCAATTCCGGTGACAGAAGCAAAATTTCATGATTACGACGATGGTATGTCGCCAAAAAATCTTTGCCAGCACGCAAAAAATAAAGATCGCTGAGTTGAACGATATCTTTCTCAGCCTGTAATTTCTCATATTTAAACCAGGACACCAGCCGGCGTTGCTTTTCAGGCTCGTTTTGCCACTTCGGTTGCGGCATTTCCAGCCGGGTTGTATCTGCAGGAAAAGAATTTATAATTTTTACCGGGAGCGCCTCGGGACGGGCGTAATTAATGATAAATTCAGGGATAACTTTTGCGATTGGATTTACGACAGACAGCGGTGCAAAACGCAGGAAAAGGATAAAAAGAACAATTGGATAGAGAATCAGTCGAAGCAATTTTTTCATAAAATCTAACCTTTATCCGATCGAATTTCTTCCTGCGTGACCACCCAGGTCTCGTAAAGCGACACAGCCATTCCGATGATAAGCGCCAGGTAAACCGAAAAAACCAAAAACACAGGGATAATGGAATTGGGGAAATATTGCAGGATGAATTTAAGAATCCAGGTGGGTACAGGTAATGCACCAATTGCAATAAGCGTTGAAGAGATTACAGTAATTAAAGCTACTTTTGTGTGCGCGTTAATGCCTCCAAACCAGCCAATCACATACAGGAGAAGCCATGCAGTGAGTGCGATGTACAAAACCGGCTCTGGAATCTTTGCGATGAGCTCAAAAAATTGTGACAGAGTTACTCCTGTACCAATCTGAACTAAACTATCGGGATCTTGCATATTGTGTCCTTCTATCCCTTGGTGCGGTACTTAAGCTTTTCATATTTTTGATTAATGAAAACAAAATTCGAATAAAAGTCAATTGAAAACAAATGGTTGATGCACGTAGGAACTGCACTGGTTAGACATTATCTTGAGGGAATTTCATGCATTTACCTGACAAAATATTCGATTGAAATTACAGTCTTGTTTTATTAATATCAAGCTGCATTTAAAACGGAGGGCACGGGACAATGTTGCGCAAGGCCAAAGAAAAAATTGATCCCCTTGTGAGTGAGGGCAAAGAGCGCCTGGAAGTGTACACTACAAAAGGCAAGGAAGTTTACAAACGTTATGAGAAATTTTATCCTGTCATTTTCTTTTTAGCAGGTTTTCTCTACGACAGTTTAACGTTAAACATTGAAAACACATTCGATCACTTTATTTTATTGCTTTATACAATAGTGGCCGGAGGGATGATTTTACTCATTGGTATGCTGGAAACCGGGCAAATAACGCATGAAAAAATTTTGCGATACAAAAAATGGTACCCTAACATTTTACAATTTCTGCTTGGCGGTCTTTTTTCAGCCTATGTTGTGTTCTATTTTAAGAGTGCAGCCATTAGCAAGTCGCTTATTTTTGTTTGCTTCCTGCTTATTTTGATGGTATTGAATGAATTTTTCCACCACAAAATGCTAAACATTACCTTCCTTTGCACGCTCTATTTTTTTTCAACATTTGCATTCCTGACCTTTTTCCTCCCCATCATAACCCATAAACTCAACACCGCAACCTTTTTCTCCAGTGGTATTATCGGCTTTTTGATAACAAGTGGAATTGTAACAGTTATCTACCGGCAAATTTTCAAAGATAATCCAAAAGAAATCTTTGGCAAGGTATCCCCTCCAATAATTGTTTTTGGCATCATGAGTTTTTTCTACATGGCAAACTGGATACCACCTGTTCCCCTCTCCATGAAAGACGGTGGAATTTATCATTTTGTAAAAAAGAATCCCTCAGAAGGTACATACACGGTAAAATACTACAGGGACTGGTTTCTAAAATTTTGGGATAACAGCGATAATGTTTATCATTGGGCAAGTGGAGATACGGTATTTTGTTATGCTTCCATTTTCGCACCGATCGACTGGGAAGCGACCGTCTATTATCAATGGCGAAAGTATGATCCCGGGCAAGAAAAGTGGAATGATCGGGATAGATTAAGCTACGCAATCAGTGGCGGACGCAAAGGTGGCTACAGAGGTTTTACCTATAAACGGAATATTGATGAAGGCGAATGGCGGGTTGACATTGAAACTGAATATGGGCAGGTGCTTGGGCGAATCGAGTTCGATGTCGTTGCCAGTGAGGCGGCTGACCGGAAAGAAATTATAGCAACGAAATAAAAAAGAGAAGAATATTTTGGTTCCACCCCACTGAGGAGATGGAACCAAAATTCAAAATGTTTAGCTCTGTCTTGTAAAACCGATAGGATAAACGATTGTCACTTCACCCTGGGATATCGAATTGTATTTAAAGCGCTTTATGGCATTGATGATTTCCTGCTCAAAAGCAGAATTACCAAAATTTGAAGATAGAACAGAAGCTGTTTTTACACCACCGTCGGGCCCAATTACAACTTCCACACGCATCAGACCACTAAAATTTGGATCACGTTTTAGGTACCGGTTGTAAATAAAACGCAGTCTTCCCATGTTCGCCTGAATAACATCGAGAAGCGATCCTTCGCTGCGCGCGCCGCGTGCTTCTGCCGATCCTTTCACGCTCTCAACACGGTCCAACTTGACCAGGGGACGTTTTGTCAGGGTTACGCTTGTCTCCACTCCATTGGGATCACCAAGCAAGTCTTCGATTCCACCGGAGGCCAGCGCACCAAAAATATCATCGTTGTTAAGAAGGTCATCATTTCTTTTTGCACCAATCGTCAAGCCCTGGGAACCACTCACCGTACTCAATTGCGCTGCAAGATTGTTGCTAAGCAACTTCTCGGCTACCGAGCCGGTTTTGTTTGTGCTTGAACTCCCGATAAGTGCCATCAAACCACCAGCTGGTGCAGCCCTTTTTTGCGTTGGGGGTGTGTTTTGCTGCTTCGTTCTTTCAGGCTTTTTCGCGCGTTCCGGCTTGTTATCCTCAGGTTCTTTTTCATCTTCCTGATCAATTGGTTTTATATCATTTACAATTGGTGTATTTTCGACTTTAGGAGGCTCAATGATAAAGCGCGAAATCCGACGCACAACGTCTTCGGCGCTTTGTTTCGGTTTGGGCGGTGGCACATAGTCTTTTAAGGTATATAAAACGGAACTATTGAACAGGATCATACCCGTAACCAGACCTTTGAATAAAGCATCTTCTTTGAGCCGGATCCAAAAGAGGCGCCGCTTGTTAAATCCATAAAATTCTATTGGTTCCTGTTGCACTTGCGGAGCATTTTGCTCAATGACAAAATCGATGCGCGTTGTCCCAAAGAAAACATAACCCATCTTCCCCGGTTTGACAGGCAACAGGTACACTCCATTGCGTGTTGGTAGAAGTTCATGGTCGATTAAGTCTGACAGTCGCAAACTGGAATTCTTTGTGCTGATCTCCCCCTGTGTTCCCGGGGGAATTTGCATGAGAAACTGGCCGTCCTGAGCTATAAATAAAGCATGTTTGCCGGGAAATCCGTTACCTTGTAATCGGAGGTTGTTACGATCGTCGCGGCCGATTGTAAACGTGCTTTTGCCGCGGACGTAGTGGTGACGGATATCGCCCTGTTGTTCTATTCGAAGATGTAAGACTCTATTTTGCTTTGACATAAGAAAATTTATTCCACCTTATAGACGGCTAACAGGATATCACTATACCCTACTACACCGCACGTTACCATTATCTTCTTCAAGATGCGAAACGGGATTTCCTTATCCCCTTGAATTGTGACCTGACCTTTAAAACTAAACGCAGCATTCTGACGCCCCAATGCATCCGCAATTTGTTTTTTCTCCAGGAGCCCTGCTCTCAAATTCGGGATATCATTGCTAGTGCTGTTCGCTACCAGGTCTGTCCTTGCAACCGGTTTATCTTCCAAAAGAATTAAATCATCCGTTACGACAATAACCGGTGTCTGTGCTGGCTGTTTCTGTGCCGTTGAGTTCGGCAGAATTAAATCTTCCCGAATCGTCATTATCTGATCTGCTGAGAAGTTTTTTAGCAGGAAGACGAGCAATATCGTAAACATGTCAATCATTGAGGTCAAGCGCAAGCTGGGCGAACCCTTCGACCTTCCCCGATGACGTGCTCCTAATGTAAATTTATTTCCACTTAAGTTAAGCATATATAATTCCTATCCGGAAATGGAGACATTCGGGAAGCCATTATCCCGGCATGCATCCATCACATGAACGATTGTATCATATCGGATGTTATCCGTTGGTTGTACTGTTACTTCCTGAGTATTCGGAAACGAGGTCTTCAGTTTTTTCAGCTCCTGCACCAGCTTATCAAATTCAAAATCATCCCCTTCTTTTCTCACAAGGCCGTCGATTTTCGGCGCCTTGATGCGGATCTGATTATCTTCGATGCGCAACATGATGAGAACAAGCGGTTTGTTATTTTGTTGTGTCTGCTGCTGTGGAGCTGAGGCTGCAGAGGGCAAATTAAGTTCGAGCACTGCGATTCGCACGAACTCCGCTGTGAGCAAGAGAAAAGGAATCAGGACAAGGAAAAGATTCATCACTGGTGTGATGTTCACTTCATCGTCCCCTCGTCTTCCCGCAGTCGATGATCGCTTGTAGTTCATGTATTAGTTCCTTGCACTTACCATGCGACGATAAATTCTGGCGATGTTTTCATTGATATTATCGATTAAAGCGTTGGTTTTTTCCTGAATGTAGGAATAACCCAACAAAGCTGGAATCGCAGCGATTAGTCCGAATGCTGTTGTATTCATCGCAACGGCGATACCCTGAGAAAGCAGTGTCGCTTTTTCTGCAGCCGGGGCATTTGCTACGGCGTCAAAAGAAGAAATAAGGCCAAAGATTGTTCCCAATAGACCGAGAAGTGTCGCAATATTGGCAAACATACTCAGGTACTGTGTACGTTTTTCCAGTTTGGGAATTTCAGCCATCGCGGCCAGTTCAAGCGCGTTTTGAATATCATTTGCGCTTTTGCCATACTCTTCCAGGCCAGCTCGTGTAATTTGTGGCAATGCTGCTTCCGAGGAATTGCAAATTCGAATGGCATCATGCACGTTGCCGCGCTGCAGGAGTTCAATCATTTTATTGACAAATGCTGATGTGTCAATGCGGTTTTTTACACTGATAAAAATAAATCGCTCAATAATAATTGCGATGTTGATGATAAGTACACCAAGAATGGCGTACATAAATATTCCACCACCATCGAAAGCACGAATCGCGTTGTCAAACAAGGTACAACCTCCTTCAATTCTCAATAAAATTAAGGTTTTTGTTTTTTAAAATTTGAATGAATCACAAAAATAAATGCTGTAAAAGAAAACTGTTGCTCAATACATCCATGTTACCATGGAATTGTGCCACGAAATTTGCGTTTTCCTTTTTGAGGGAAAAAGTCCTTTTCCACAGGTCGAAAGATGTCATCGAGAAATGAGCGATCGATCTTCAGTCCATCTACTTTCGGATCACTTCCGGGAAGGATAAAAACAGCTTGCGGCTTCGATAGTCTTCCGACAACATCTATCTGTTCGAGCAAGATTTTCGCCCGCTTTCCGGTTGTTTTGATATCCGGTTCCGGAAGATTATCGTAATTGCTGGAGGATTTTTCAGTCGCCTGTTTTGGTTTGGAAGATTGGTTTTTCTGTTGCGCCTGTGCATTCCCTGCACCGACTGCAGCGCCCAGGAGCACCAGAACCAATGTTGTAGTGGCTGCAGTTTTCAAATCATTACCTCAAATCATCAATCTGTTGTTTTGTGGTCATTTGGGCCAATCCCTTGGCTTCTTAACGCTTGGTTATTATTCAAAGTCAGTCGCAGTCTGACCAGATGCCTGTGCCATACCGAGCACATTCTCAAGTGTTACAAGACGTGTCCGGCTGCGCATTATCCAGTCATTCTGTATGTTATTTTCTTCCCCAAGTTTTATATTGGATCGATAGAACTCAACCGCTTTCAATTGATAAGGTTCAACTTTGTTTCCCTTCAAGGTAGCTTCATAGGACGCCATTTGCGTAGCATCTAATCCTTCCGGACGCTCCGATGACCACCAAAAATGTGCATACTCCTCAAAAGCTTCCCCTAATTTATGCAATGCAGCCGTTTTCCAGTCCGCGACCTGATAGGTTGCGGCATCGTTGTAGGCTTTCACTACAGCCTGTAATGCTGCATCCTTGCGTGAAATATTTTTTTGCAAAGGCTCAACCAGGCGAATTTTCAAATAATGGTTGAAATACATCTCACCTAACATGAAATGAGCTTGTGCAACGTAATATTCATCGAGCATTTCGCCTTCGTTTGCAGCTTTATTGTACATACGAATAACCGACTCAAAGATTTCCTTGGCGCGCTTGAAATCTTCCCGTTTAAACGATGCCTCACCGGATTTGCACATGGCTTCAACCCGTTTGCCAGGATCGTCTTTGTAAGTGGCTGCGTAGGAGTCATATAATTCAGCAGCCTTTTCATTATCGCCCAGATTTTCGTAACAAACGGCGGCGCTGTAAAGGGCTGTCGAAGCAAATTTTGAATTGGGTCGAATTTCGACGAGCTCAAGGTAATCCTGTGCCGCACGACGGTTATCACCAAGTTTTTCAGAAAGCTGGGCTGCCTTTAATAGCGATTTATCCACCTGTTCGGAATCCGGAAAGCGGTGGCGTAAGTTTTCCAATAAAATAATCGCTTTCCGCAAGTTGCCACTTTCTTCATATCCTGTCGCCGACTGGATAATCGCTTTCTCTGCAACTTCAACGTTATCTGATGTTGAGGCGATAACAGCAAGTGCCCGTGAAGCCAGTTCAACATTTCCTTCTTCACGCAATTTGTCGGCTATTTTAAATTTTGCGGAGGCAACCATATTCTTGGCGTTGTCCACATACTGGACCGAATCAGGATATTCGCGGGTTATGCGACGATACCAGCCTTCCGAAATCATATAATCGCCGTTTTTGTAATAACTTTGTGCGATCATGCTGATGGCAGCCAGATTGTAAGGATTATCCTCCCCGCGATTGAGAACCATTTTATAGGCATCCGCTGCGAGTTTAAAATAACCCAACTCAAATAATGCCTCGCCGTATTTCATCATAACTTCTGGTAATTTTTCATCTTTCGGTAGAACACGAGCAAAATCGTTGCAGGCATGAATAAGATCAGCATAAAAATGATTTGGAATAGTGACGGTTGCTTTTTTCTTCGTTCCGATAAAATCTGTTAATACGATAGATGATGAATCTTCCTGAACCTTGCCCGCCTTGTCCATTATGTTAATTGCAGCAATAACCCGGTTGTAACCAGCCATTGCAGCAAACTCGGATAGCGGATAGTTGATCATCACCTTTTCGTAGGCTGCTGAAGCCCCGACAAAATCACCTAACTCATAAAAACATTCCGCCTGGTAATATTGAACCTTGGGTGCATCTTCCGTATCTGGGAATTTTTCCAGATACATCATGTACCGTGCAAGGGCAACTTTGTAGTCCTGCTCTGAATTGTTCTCACGAGCATTTGCCTGTGCATCGGTGGCAAGGATGTACAAATTTTTGCTTACAAGCTCGATTGCTTTATCGTGGAATTCACCAACTGGAAACTTGTTTGACCATTCGCTGCCAGGACTGTACGTCGCCACCATCACATCCCGGGCTTTGTCAGCTTGTGCTTTATTTGCAGCGCGCACATAACCCTGGACGATTTTCTCCTGCGTTTCCGGTGCACGTGGAGCAAAAGGCCAAATTTTCAGCATAAGTTCGTATGTCTGAGAAGCTTCTTCGTAAAAATTGCGCTCTTCATAAAGTTCACCGAGACGAATAAAAATTGCACCGCTGTATTCTTTCTCTCCCATGTTCTCCAGAAAACGCTCCGCAATTTTGGCCCCGCCCAGCTCTGCAAAACATTCAGCTACGTAGGTGATGGCCTCTTCACGCAAATCACTCGATTCACCTTTGAGACTGTCCTTACTTGCCTGTGCCGCCTGGCTCAGATCATCGATGAGAAAAATAAAAGCGCTGATCGCTTTATCATACTGGTTTGTATTGTAGTAGGACCATCCAAGCTTATAAAGCGCCATATTGAAAAACGGTCCGTCGTAACTCAACAAGAGATTGGAATAAATCGCCGCGGCTTCTTCGTATTGATGGTTCTCGAAATGGATTTCCCCCAGACGAAATCGCGCTTCTTCCTTGTATTCGCTATCAGGATGGTTCGCAATAAGCCGGCTGAAATATTCGACCGATTTCATTTTTTCGCCGCTTTCAAAATAACAAAAGGCAATACGATAAAGCACTTTATCGAGAAAGTCAGCAGTCGGAAATGCGTTGAGTAATTCAATCCCACGTTGAATTGTGGGTTCATAAGAAACTTGTGGAAGTGCAGGCTGTACGGACAAGCGCCCTTTATCATACTGATCCAGGGCTTCTTCGTATTTTGTCATTTCATGATTATAAATTGCGACTGCTTTGCGATAGTGTAGCTCCATCAACTGATACATGACAGTAGGCGTAAAATCGCTATTCGGGTAGTTATTGATCAACATTTCATTGGCTGCAATTGCTTCATCCAGTTCACTGAGCATCGAAGCTGTTTCTGCCATATAGCTGGCGTGTGCTGAATCAGGTGCAGACAACGGCTGTTGTGCCTGAAGAATGCCAACGATCAATACTATAAATATTATAATTCTGGAGAGTGATTTCATTTCATTCGCTTTTGCTAAAGAGCTTTATCCAAGTTTTCTTGTTAACTCGAAATGGTAGTTTTTACCGGAATTATCCACTTTAATATAAATACATACTATGGAATCGTTTTTAGGAAATATGCACGCGCTTTTCCATATTCTGAGTAAGCACGCCAATGACGGCGGTTTTGCTTAACGTAAATTTCTTCGCGCAACTTAAGCATATCGTACTGCAACTCATCAAAGACCATTCGTTCATCAAGGATTTTCTGTGCAAGATTGTCCTGGGTTTTTTCCACACGATCCTGCTCATTCTTCAAATAGAGAGGAATCTCATTGTGATCATCCACAGGGATAGTATGCATCAGATCACTCTCGAGGATCATGAGTTTTACCCGTAAGGCCTCAGCCAGTTTTTCCTGTTTTTCCAATTCCTCAGTAACCTGAGCAATTCGTTTATCTATATTATCTTTATCAGGATAGCGTTTGATGATATAATTGTATTCCTGAATGGCAAAATCGAAGAATTCCAGTTCAGAATAACTTTGGCCCAGTAAAAAGTGGGCTTCTTCGTTGTACTTGGGATCATCAGTTCGTTTCACCAGTTCATTTAAAGAAATGATCGCTTGCTGGTAATCATTGAGCTTGATAAAAGCCCATGCGCTGGCTAAAAGTGCTTCCGGGTAAGTTTCGTCATGTACTGGAATCTTTGCATAATGCTTAATTGCTTGCTGGTAATACCCAAGTTCATAATAAAGATATCCCAGCGTTAAATGTGTCGTTCGAATAATGTCCTGACGTTCTTTATTAACAACCGGCAAGCTGAGCACTGCACGAAATACCTGTACGGCTTTTTTCATATCTTTTTTCTTAAGAAAAGCCAGGGCAGTCGTGTAAAGGCCGTAATCAAAATACTCACTTTTTTTATCGATCATGCTAAATGCGTTGATCGCAGCATCGAAATCTTGTGTATGATAAAAAGACATACCACAATAATAATGCGCACCGGCCATCGCATTGCTTTTATTGTGTTTTTCAGACAATCGATTATAGAATTGAATACACTGCTCATAATTGCCTGTGCTATACTGAATTTTCTGTAAGCCAAGATAGGCCCCGGCAACATAATCACTATCTTTGTAATTTTCGAGGAGATATTGGTACAAGCGCTCGGCAGATTTGTACATTTTCATATTGTACAAACACTCACCAATATAAAATACAACACCATCAATCTTGCTGAATTCGCTGTAAAAATCGAGAATAACGATGAGTTCACGCGACGCTTTCCAGAACTCTTTTTCCTTATACATCTCAATAGCATTCTGGAACATCTGAACTGAAGCCTTCTCCATATCCCTGTCTTTCCCAACAGGGAAAACAATCGGAGATGCCTGCAGTAAATCCGTGAATTGAGAAAAAAACAAAAGCAAGATGATACTTGCCTTCTTAAGTTGTTTTGCTGGCAAATTTTTCATTCGAAACCAAATTTAATTGTTCTGTGGATCATCATCATTCTTTGCTTTTTTCTCAGGTTTCTCACCTGCAACCGATGCTTCAATTTCAATCAATGAATCCTGAAAATTTTCTCGTTGGTTTAAATTTTTCTCCGAAGATGACGTCTTTTCACTCATCTTCTTTGGCAACTTCACTTTTTGTGTTCTCTTTTGGATGGCAAAGGGGTAGTTTAGTCCAAAAATAAATTTCCAATCTGCGTAGTTTTTGCGGTATTCATTCGCTTGCTCACCCGGGCTGGTTGCGAGCGATATGTCCAGTGCAAAATCATAGATGAGATTCCACGGGCCGAGAAATTTTATTCCCTGGGTTACGCGCTGTGAATTCATATTATAGTTGGTTACAAATTCATTTTTCGCAAAGACTTCAGCGCTGTATTCAGCAAAGACAATTACGGATCGCAGAGGGAATTTCAATCCAGCCGCAATGAGGTATTGGTCTTCCATGTCCAAATAAAATTGATCATGGATATTCTGATCAAAATATCCAAAGTTTATATGGGTTTTTAGCGGCAATACGGAAACGATTTCAGTAAAATCAATCGTTAGTAATCCCATACCTGCAATTCCCAATTTTCCGGAAGAAAAAGGTTCGTAAGCAATGGAAAAATCCCGACCTGTGGGCATGTTCACGAAAAATTGAATCCCTGTATGAATGAGAGAGTTCGAAAATGGCGAATGAAATTTAAAGCCGACCCGCGAATCCCCGGGTGCACCCCAGATATTCTGCTGATCATCCTGATAAGGTTTTAAATGTGCAAAAATCTCGAAATTCCGGCTCAAACCAAGGGTGACATTCGTTGAAATACCATAGTCTTTTGTAAGACTCGTCGCACCTGTCTCCTGCAAATAGAACGCAGAAAGGTAGGAATTGACATATAATCGATTTTGCTCCATGACTTCTGCCGATTGCACCCGCAGCATACCGCGGCCGCCGAACATTGTCGTCTGACTATTGCTGTTCATCGTGAACGCAAGAGACGCAACAATGGTAAGAATAAAATATTGGCGAATTTTCATTTTAAGATATTTATCCAATCATCCTGTTTGTATTTACAACCAGCCTTTTCTGTTCACATTCCCATGCTGCATTTCGCACGATCAGCCTTGCTCAAATCGTTGCGTATTCAAAAAAACAGGTTATTTACTTAACGAATTTTTTAAGAAAAAAACGTGATACACCTAAAACAATTAATATGCCAAACCGTTCATCCAGTTAAATAAGGTAATAAACCTGATTATTGAGCTGAAAATCATAAAAGAAAATGAATTCGTGCACGGAAGCCGAACTTTTCAGCATATTCATATTTGTTCATTCATGGGAACTATTGACTCAGGGTGATACAGTGTAATAGACGGCAACTTCCATTTTTAGGTGGGCGAGAAGTACGGTCACAGGAAAAGTGAAGTCAATAAGTTTTTTTGCAAAAAAATATTACACAATTAAATACAAGATACCAAAATAGCCTCAATAACAATATTTTGCGTTATTTTTTTTCTGCATTCACAAGGCTTTACGCCCTGACAGGATGTGGACATTTTACTTGATTTTTAAGCATTTAATGGCTAAGATGATGCGGTTTGATGAATTGAATAAACTGCTGCTATTACGAATTAGAAACTGCAAGATGAATGAGTTTTACATCAGAACTCGAAACCCTTGCCGCCAAATAACTTCTGATATTTCCATTCCCATAAGCGGATTAAATTATTTAGAAATCAGGTATACAATTTTAATCATCCAAATTACCTGGTACTGACAATCATTCAGCACTGGTGGGTAAAATACGGTATCTTCTTGCGAAACTGGCGCATTAAAGAAATTCGAAAATAGGAACTTTTACACCGGAATGAAGTGATTTAGGCATGCATTGTACAATCACCAACGAATTTGATCAGATGTAGATTTTTGTTCGCGAAACCGATGATTGTTGTATGCTAATTTCACAGAGGAGAGCTAATGAACTATCAGACCCAGAGATTTCATATTGGCCTGGGGCCTGGAATGACACCGATGGTCCGAAACCTCATTTTTATCAACATCGGTATTTACATCATTCAAAACATTGCTATCGCATTTTTAAACATCGATTTTAACGGTCTTTTCGGTCTCGTCCCGGTTTATTTTCTCCATAATTTGTTCATTTGGCAAATCGTTACCTATTTATTTTTACACGGTTCGATCCTGCACATCTTTCTCAACATGCTCATTTTGTGGATGTTCGGCGTTGACCTGGAGCGCGAATGGGGAGGCAAAGCATTCCTTAAATATTATCTTATTTGCGGTATAGGCGCTGGCCTATTTCAAATTTTATTTAACATGCTTTTTTTCCCGGAAAATCAGGCAATACCCATTATTGGCGCCTCAGGTGCAATTTACGGCGTCATTCTCGCCTTTGCATTGATGTACCCGGAACGTGAACTGACTTTTCTCGTCTTCTTTGTTTTGCCCGTCCGCATCAAAGCAAAATACCTGGCAATGATTTTAGCCGGTATTTCTTTGTTTTCTGGTGTCTTTGGGACTGATAATGCTGTTGCGCACTTTGCGCATCTTGGGGGAATGTTCGTAGGATTACTGTATTTAAAATTTGATTGGCAAATGTACAGTATTGCGGCACACTCACAACGACGCCGGCAAGCAAAACAAATGATAAAGCAGGCAAAAAGACGGCAAAAAGAAGAAGAAATCAGGGCAGAGATGGATGCAATACTCGACAAAATAAATGAAGTTGGTTATGAAAATTTAACCAGAAATGAGCAAGAGACACTTAGAAAAGCTAGTCAGTACTTGAATGAAGAACAATAAATTATCTCACCCGTTTCACACTCATTGGCTGTTATTTCTTTTCCTACTCATCCTAATCTATCCAAATTCGACTTTTGCCCAGGCAAAAAAAACAGCCGTTCTGCTGGATGGAAATTATCGCGAATTGCCTACAGTTCGCTTGAACCAGGCACCCCAATTTGAATTTGTTGCAATACGCGAATTGGCAGAAATACTCGATACATTCCCGATCGTCAGTAAAAAAACGCGCAAGGCAATGCTGCATCTGGGTGACATTGAAGTTAAAGTCACCGCATTTAATCCATTTGTCATGCTCAACAATGATGCCTACCAAATGCCAGTGCAAACGGAGTATGACGACGGGGAAATTTACGTTCCTGTTCCCTTCTTTATCGATCTGATTGCCCCTGCCTATTCTGGCAACCTGGTCAGCATTGAGAATCAAAAATACGCTGCCCTGGACGCTGATCCACCGGTTATCCTGGAAGCAGAAAACAGCGCAAGCGCTACCCTCGCAGCAAAGGCGGATAATTTTGAATCTGTGACGAACAATGAAACGATGCCTAAGGATGCGAAATCTGTTCCCGAAGTAACCGGCATTTTTGTTGATGAGAAAGCCAATGGGACGCTGATTCGCGTCAAAACATCTGCTATCATCCCGGAATCGCATGTGAACTTACGCTCGACACGTGGGTGGCTCTATATCGATATCTTCGATAGTAAAGTTGATACACTGCGGGTTGACAAGCAAAACAATAGCCAGTTCATACGTGAAATCGTGCCGGTGCAGTTGCCTCAAATGGCACAACTTTCTTTTCGCTTCGCCGGTACTCTCGATTCAAAAAAACTCTTTTCAAATGTACGAAACAGCGAACTTCTCATCTCGCTTACAACGCGCAAACAAATATCTGCAGATATCATTAAAACCCTGGAAAATGAACGGAAGAAATGGCTGATTGATACTATTATTCTCGATCCCGGACACGGTGGTCGCGATCCAGGTGCAATCGGACCAAGTGGTATCTACGAAAAAAATGTCACGCTGGCGATTGCCCGTCACCTGAAAAAATTAATCGAAGACGAAACCGACATACGGGTTGTCATGACACGGCAAACCGATCATTTTGTTTCTTTAAAGGAAAGAACGCAACTTGCTAATAAGGAGCAGGGCAAATTATTTATTAGCATTCATGCAAATTCAAATCGCAGCAGACGAGTTACGGGCCTAAGCACCTACCTTCTTGGAGCGGCTCGGACGGAAGAAGCCATCGAGTCTGCAAGACGCGAAAACTCTGTAATTCGATACGAAGCAGACAGTTTATCTTATGCCGATTTCGATGCCGAGAATTACATTCTGGCAAGCATGGCACAAAATTCCTACCAGCGTGAAAGTGAGCAGTTGGCGGCTTTCATTCAGGACGAAATATCTGATAGAACCTCTGCAAAAAACAGAGGCGTTAAGCAAGCTGGTTATTATGTTCTCATTGGAGCATCAATGCCAAATGTGCTCGTTGAAACCGGCTTTATCTCAAATCGCACCGAGGAAAAAAAGCTCAATTCCTATCAATTTCAAAAAAAAATAGCACAGGGAATATTTGAAGGCATCCTCCAATTTAAAAAGAAATACGAAAGTGGAATTTGATGTGCTTTCACAAGACACCGTTCTGTATCGGCTATAAACTAAAGTGTAATTCTATGACGAATTCCCTTGTTTCTGCTTCAAACCTACCAGACCATTGTGGGACACATCGCCAACCTATTTGATTTATGAAATGAGATGGGGTATTCCCTGTCCAGTTTTGGTATTTAGGTTTTCAGCAGACTAAGGGGACTCATTTTACATTTTACGCTTGATTTGCCTTCTTTTCGCTCAAATTCTCTGCCAGAATTCCTTTTATTTTTAGAATTCTAAAATAGTTAATAATTTTTGATGTAAGACATAAAAAAATAAGAGTTCACTTGCCTTTTTTATTCTTGTTAATTAAATAGCGCATCTCTATATTTCGCCCACTAAAAAATACCGGGCCTTGGTGCAGTTTTAATAACAACAGCAATTCAAAATGCAGTGAATGGCTTTTCTCAAAAATTTCAAATTCTAAATGCCTGTTTTGTTATAATTCGACTCGTCCCAACGTCCACTATTGGTTTTCTGGTTGGTAGTTCAAGTGAAGGAGCAAAGCAATGCAATATGTTGAACCAGCCCCCATCAACAGAAACGACGATGATCCTTATGAATCGATGATGCAACGTTTCGAAGTTGCAGCTAAAATTCTGGGACTCGATGAGGGAACTTTTGATTATCTGAAAACACCACAAATGCAAGTGACGGTTTCGATTCCCATCAAACTTGACGATGGGACCATCAAAGTATTTGAAGGCCTGCGCGTCATTCACAGTTCCGTACGCGGGCCGTCGAAGGGAGGCATTCGATACCATCCGGATGTTAATATTCAGGAAGTGAAAGCACTCGCTGCCTGGATGACCTGGAAATGTGCCGTTGTCAACATTCCCTTTGGCGGTGCCAAAGGTGGCGTTATTTGTGATCCCCGTAAATTGACACGGGTAGAACTTGAAAAAATAACCCGGCGCTACACATCAAAATTGTTCGATGTCTTTGGACCGGAACGTGATATTCCGGCACCGGATGTGAATACGGATGAGCAAATCATGGGCTGGATAATGGATACGTACAGCATGCACTGCCGTCACACAGAGAACGCCATTGTTACTGGTAAGCCTGCCGACCTTGGTGGCTCCGTTGGTCGCCGGGAAGCGACTGGCCGAGGCGTGCGCATTGTTGCGGAAGCTGCCATGGAACAAGTCGGTTTGAAGCCCGAAGGAACCACCATTGCCATTCAAGGATTTGGCAATGTCGGTAGTGTCGCCGCTGCAGAATTTGTTGAAATTGGAGCAAAAGTTATCGCAATAAGCGATGTTACTGGTGCATACTACAACAAAAATGGAATTAATATTCAAAAAGCCCTTGAACACCAGAAAAAACATGATGGTTTGTTAACAGATCTCCCAGGTGCCGAAAAAATTACCAACGAGGAGCTACTTGAGCTCGATTGTGATATTCTTGCACCTTGTGCTCTGGAAAACGTAATCAACGCGAAAAACGCTGACCGGATTAAAGCAAAAATCATTGTGGAAGGCGCTAACGGGCCAACAACGGCGAAAGCTGATGATATCCTCGATAAAAATGGCATTCTCGTGGTACCGGATATTCTGGCCAATGCAGGAGGCGTTTCAGTATCCTATTTTGAATGGGTACAAAACAGAATTGGCTACTTCTGGAGTCTGGACGATGTTAATGCACGTCTGCACAGAATTCTTACAGAAGCCTATGAAGCGGTTCGAACACGATCCGAGCGACACGAAGTCAACATGCGAATTGGAGCCTACATTCTGGCTATCGAGCGTGTAGCAAACACCCTGCGTCTGCGAGGTATTTACGGTTGATGCTTTAAACAGATTTGTAACAAGCGGTTTGAGAACAATATCTCAACCGCTTTTTTTGCTTCTGGTAACTCTATAAAAATCAAGTTAAAACAAAGAATACTATAATATTTTCAAACAACTTGTTAGAGCTTGACTTTTATACTGGAATGGTATATATTACGCGCTGCTTATCTGAATTTTGAACTTAATTGATGTAGGAAAACTTGTAATGCGAAGGAACAACCTGATCCGAAGTCTCATCGTTGGGATTGTCATCATCTGGGGTGGCTACCAATTGTACCCGACTTTCAAAGTGAATCAACTGCAGAAGGAACAAAGTATCTATGCGGATCAACTGATCCAGTTGAGCAGTTTGGATGTCGATGAAATACAAGCCGGGCTAAACGCTGGCGATCTGCCCTCTCGCCTGGAAGACTCGATTAATGACGAGTCCAAATTAAACGAAGCTTATGAGCTTGCTGAAAAAGCAGCTTTGCTGCATGATGATATCGTAAAGGAAGAAAACAGTGCAATTAAACAAGGCCTGGACTTACTTGGCGGTACTTATCTCGTGTACGAAGTCAATCTTCCACAGCTTGTAAAAAATGCTGCAAAAAAACAGGACGCCCGACTTGATTCACTTCTTGCTGTTGTGGATTCGAGAAGTGGCGCCTCAGAAAGCGATTATTTTAATACATTTTCCACCGTTTTCGAGGAAGCTGGTGTGCGCTTGAGTTTGTACTTTGGCCAACGAATTCAAAAAGACAGCGACATCGTGGATGAACTGAAAAAGCAAGCTGCAGATGCGGTAAGCCGCACGCTGGAAGTGCTTCGCAACCGCGTTGACCAATTTGGCGTTTCTGAACCAAGCATCACGAAACAAGGTGAAAACCGAATTATTATCGAGCTGGCTGGCATCAAAGATGTGCAACGCGCAAAAGATATTATTGGTAAAACAGCTTTATTGGAGTTTAAGCTCGTTAAAGAGCCGGATGTTAGCATGGCTATTCTTCAGGATATCGATAAAGCCCTGAAAGCAAAACTCAGTAATTCTGCAACCAGCACTATCGAAGACAGCGCAGCGACAACAGACTCTACAGGTACGCGCCCTGCAGCTCGAAAAGATAAAGAAGTCAGCGTTGAGAGCTTATTAGGTGAAGGCACAACAATCGATAATGAATCGAATGCCGATTCCACAGTACTTGTCGATGAAAGCCTGGCAAATGATCGACCTTTCCTCGCTTTATTGACTACATTCCCAGGCTATAGAAATTCCATTGGCTTGCCTGCAAAAAATCTCCAGGCAGTAAAACGTATCGTCAATAGCCCGGAAATTCAAAGAGTAATTCCTGCAAATACAGAAGTACATTTCTCAGGTGATCCGATGATTATCGATGAGCAGGAATACTATCAAATGTATTTCTTGAAAAAAGAAGCAGAAATTACCGGGAAATATCTCGAAGAAGCGAATGTCTCTATTGGATCCGGTAGCCAAAGTATGTCACAGGGAAAACCTCAGGTGAATCTCCGATTTAATACCGAAGGTGCACGTATTTTCAGTGTTGTCACCGGAGCAAATGTAAACAAACTTTTGGCGATTGTTCTCGATGGAAAAGTTGCTTCTGCCCCAAATATTAATGGTAAAATTCCCGGGGGAAGTGCGCAAATTGAAGGTTCCTTTACGATGCAGGAAGCGAAAGACCTCGCCATTGTATTGCGAGCCGGTGCCTTGCCAGCCCCAATCCATGTTATTGAAGAACGAACTGTAGGCCCATCTTTAGGTCAGGATTCTGTTGACGCCGGACAACTTTCCCTCCTTATCGGTATTGCTCTCGTCATTGTTTTTATGATTATTTACTATAAACTATCCGGTTTCATTGCAGATATAGCATTAATTATCAACCTCTTCCTGCTGCTTGCTGCGCTTGCATTTTTCCATGCAACATTAACGCTGCCCGGAATAGCGGGAATTATATTGACAGTGGGTATGGCTGTAGACGCAAACGTTCTTATTTTCGAACGGATTCGTGAAGAGCTGAAGACCGGAAAAACGGTGCGCGCCGCTATCGATGCCGGTTACGAAAGGGCATTCTGGACAATTTTTGATGCCAACATTACAACATTCTTGACAGCACTTGTTCTTTACCAATTTGGTACCGGACCTGTTCGGGGATTTGCGGTAACGCTTTCCATTGGTATCATCGCGAGTATGTTCACAGCGATCGTTTTCACCCACCTGGTTTACGATTTAGCGATTGGCAAACGAAGCGTTAGTAAATTGAGCGTATAAATACAAGTTTTAAGAATTGATAAATTAAACAGGATCTGGAGATAAGTTCACCCATGCAGTTCATAAAAGAAACCAAGATAGATTTTTTATCAAAAAGGCGTATCGCCCTAATCGCTTCTGGATTGGTCATACTGATCGGTATGATAACGATGGTGATGAAAGGTGGCCCGGATTACAGCATCGACTTTTTAGGTGGTACTGAAATCCATGTTCGTTTTCCCAATGAAATACCCATCAATGATATTCGTAACGCACTAACCGATGTCGGATTTAGCTCAGCAGAAATTAAAAATTTCGGCAATGCAAAGGATGTCCTTATCCGCATCGAACAGCAACAGGAAAATTCTGAAGTTTCCGATGCAATTCTAACCGGATTAACACAAAAATTCACTGATAATACCCCGGTTTTACTCAGTGTTGACAGTGTTGGACCTAAAATCGGAAGTGAGCTGCGGACGCAAAGTATACTTGCTGTCTTTTTCGCTCTCCTTTTAATTCTGGTTTATGTCTGGCTGCGATTTGAATTGGTTTTTGGGATAGGTGCCATTATCGCTCTATTTCACGATGTCCTTATCACTCTCGGCGTTTTCTCGATTCTGGGACTTGAAATAAGTCTTTCCGTACTGGCTGCATTTTTCACAATCGTTGGATACTCTCTGAATGATACTATTGTGGTATTCGATCGTATCCGCGAGAATTTGAAAGCACGCAAACGTGATGATTTTTTTACGATTTTGAACTTAAGTATTAACCAGTCATTAAGCAGAACGATTATTACTTCACTCACAACTGTCATCGTTGTTCTCGTTCTCTATTTAAATGGTGGCGAAGTATTGCACAATTTTTCTTTTGCATTGCTCGTTGGGATAATTGTGGGAACCTATTCTTCGATTTTTGTTGCGACCCCTGTTGTTGCAGAATGGGGCTTAAGACAAGTCCAGGCAAATGCTAAATCTCGTAAAAAGCGTAAAAAATAGAATAATTCATTGATCTTCTGATCAAAAACCAGGAGGATAATATGAAGTTGAAAGAGAAAATGGTCGACAACGCGGTTGTATTGGAACTTTCCGGGAAAATTATGGGGGGACCAGACGCAACCTTGTTAAACGATAAACTCCATGAACTGATAGATCAGGGTAAGACCAATATTGTCGCTGATCTGGGCAAAGTCAATTGGATGAACAGTTCCGGCCTTGGCATTTTGATCGGCGGACTTACGACAATGCGCAACAAAGATGGCGATATCAAACTAGCACGTGCGACGGAACGAATTCAAAGCCTACTCATGATCACCAAGCTACTCACAGTTTTCGAAACCTTCGACACCGTAGAAGAAGCAGTTCAGGCGTATATCAAATAACGGCTGGCTACAAGTTTGACTCACAAAAACTCCGGGATGCAGGTTGTTCTGCTTTCGGAGTTTTTTTATTTTATCCCGGTTTCTTTTGAAAAACATACTGATTATATTATGCGCACAAAAATGGTGATCGAATAGCATATGTGCTCTTTGTAAATAAAGTAGTATCCATTAATAAAAATGCAAAAACTACTGGATACACAAAGCGATAATATAATCATTCAGCATAAATTGATGAAAGGATAGATCATGCCAGTCAGAGTTGTTGTTGGAGCGCAATGGGGTGATGAAGGCAAAGGTAAAATTGTCGACATACTGAGCCAAAGTGCAGACATAGCAGCCCGTTATCAGGGTGGAGCCAATGCCGGACATACTGTCGTGATTGAAGGCAAAAAATATATTTTGCATTTAATCCCCAGCGGAATATTGAACAACCACACAATTTGTGTTATTGGAAATGGTGTTGTCATCGATCCGGCAGCACTTATCGATGAAATCAATATTCTGCGAAACATGGGTATCGATGTGAAAGACCGGCTTTTTATTAGCCATCGGGCTCATCTCATCATGCCCTACCATAAAATGCTGGATCAGGCAAAAGAGAGCAGCCAGGTTGAAACCACCATCGGTACGACAGGACGCGGGATCGGCCCTGCATACGTTGATAAAGCAAACCGTGCTGGTATTCGTGTTGTCGATTTACTCGACCGGGAAGCCTTACGAGAAAAATTACTTTCCAACATCGATCAGAAAAATCAGATTCTGCAAAAAATTTATGGCTCAACAGAGTTAGACGCCGGTGCGATCATAAAAGAATATTCTGAATACGACAAATTACTGGATCCCTACATAACCGACACAAGTCGCCTGCTCGACAAAGCCATACGCGAAGGAAAAAATATCATAGCGGAAGGAGCGCAAGGGACCCTGCTCGACCTTGATTTTGGAACCTATCCTTATGTGACCAGCTCAAATCCAACCAGTGGTGGTGCATGTACCGGGCTCGGTATTGGTCCAACAAAAATTGACCATGTCATGGGAGTCATTAAAGCATATACAACACGTGTTGGTAAAGGCCCATTTCCAACAGAATTCGACCAGGAAACAGATGAAAAATTTCGTGAATTGGGCAACGAATTCGGGGCGACAACTGGCCGTCCCCGAAGATGCGGCTGGTTTGATGCCGTACTGGCGAAATATACCGTGCAAATCAACGGCATTGATAGCTGGGCCTTGACCAAGCTTGATGTGCTGGACACACTGGATGAAATTAAAATTTGTACAGGATATGAGTTAGACGGTCGTACCGTGTCTACCTTTCCTTCTGCACTGAAAGAAATCGAGCGTGTCGAACCTATTTATGAGAGCTTTTCCGGATGGAACGCGCCGACCAGTTCGATTAAAAGAAAGGAAGATCTGCCCGAGAACGCACGCATCTACCTGAAAGCCATTGAAGAAATTACAGAAACGCCAGTTGCTATACTTTCAGTGGGTTCCAAAAGGGAAGAGACAATCATAATCGAATCATAATCGCGATATCTCGCCTTCTGCAGAATTTTTGCAGGAGGCACACCCTCCTCGTCGCCTCACCCTACTTTTCCCCGAAACGATCAATCCAAAAAACATGAAAAGCAGCCATAAATTCGCATTTGTACTTTTTTGTACAAATTAATATTGACTTTTTTGTCCAGAGCTGTTATCTTCGTGCCGATTTGAA
Source organism: Deferribacteres bacterium (assembly GCA_020633655.1). GTDB lineage: Bacteria > Zhuqueibacterota > Zhuqueibacteria > Zhuqueibacterales > Geothermadaptataceae > Bioreactorimicrobium. The sequence goes on along the minus strand of JACKDF010000014.1, from coordinate 58,384 downwards.
AAATTGAATAAAAAATCATACAACAAACCTGGATTTATCATGCCCCAAACTCCAATAAAATCTGAATACGATGACAAGTTTGGATCTCCTGAACAGCAGGAAACCATCGAGAAAATAACTAAAAGTGAATACAAGTGGGGATTCACGACAGATATCGATACCGATTTGGCTCCCAAAGGACTGAATGAAGATATCGTTCGTTTCATTTCTGCGAAAAAGGAAGAGCCGGAATGGCTGCTTGAATGGCGTTTAAAAGCTTTTCGTCAGTGGCAAAAAATGGTTGAGCCGAAATGGCCAAATGTTAAATATCCGGAAATCGATTTTCAGGATGCCTATTATTATGCCGCTCCAAAGCAACAAAAACAGCTGGAAAGTCTTGAGGAGGTTGATCCCAAACTGCGTGAAACTTTTGACAAACTTGGAATTTCAATCACCGAACAGAAAAGATTGACAGGTGTTGCTGTTGATGCCGTTATGGACAGCGTCTCAGTGGCGACAACATTCCAGAAAGAATTACAAAAGCACGGCATCATTTTCGGTTCTTTTTCCGAAGCAGTTAAAAATCATCCGGAACTGGTTCGTAAATACCTGGGTTCCGTTGTACCGTATACCGATAATTTTTATGCCGCTCTTAACTCAGCTGTCTTCAGCGATGGGTCCTTTTGCTACATTCCAAAAGGTGTTCGCTGTCCCATGGAACTCTCGACTTATTTCAGAATAAACGCGGCAAACACCGGACAATTTGAACGTACCCTCATCGTTGCGGAAGAGGGAGCCTATGTGAGCTACCTCGAAGGCTGCACAGCCCCCATGCGCGATGAAAATCAATTACATGCTGCCGTCGTCGAAATATTTGTCCATGACAACGCCGAAGTGAAATACAGCACCGTACAAAACTGGTATCCCGGCGATGAAAATGGTAAAGGCGGCGTTTATAATTTTGTTACCAAACGCGCCATTACTCATGAAAATGCCAAAGTGAGCTGGACACAGGTTGAAACCGGTTCGGCAATTACCTGGAAATATCCAAGTGTTATACTCAAAGGCGATAACAGTATCGGTGAATTTTATTCCGTTGCCTTGACGAACAATTATCAGCAGGCGGACACCGGTACAAAAATGATGCACCTCGGAAAAAATACCCGCAGCACAATTATTTCCAAGGGTATCTCTGCAGGCAAAAGCCAGAATTCTTATCGTGGACTTGTTCGAGTCGGGAAAAATGCAGAAAACGCCCGCAATTTCTCGCAGTGCGATTCCCTTCTGATTGGTGATAAATGCGGAGCCCATACTTTTCCATACCTTGAGATCAAGAATTCTTCAGCGCAGGTTGAGCACGAGGCAACAACCTCAAAAATTGGCGAGGACCAAATCTTCTACCTCTTGCAGCGGGGAATCAGCGAAGAAGACGCGATCAACATGATCGTCAATGGTTATTGTAAAGAAGTCTTCCGCGAATTACCGATGGAATTTGCGGTTGAAGCACAGAAACTGCTTGCGGTCAGCCTTGAAGGCAGTGTAGGATAATAAACGTGTCGCGTTTCACGTTCAAACGTGTCACGTGTACCATTTTAACGTGAATTAAAAAACGAAGAGAAAAAAATGATATCCATAAAAAACTTGCATGCGTCTGTCGAAGGGACAGAAATTCTCAAGGGAATTAACCTCGAAGTAAAACCTGGTGAAGTGCACGCAGTGATGGGGCCGAATGGTTCCGGCAAAAGCACACTGGCAAACATTCTTGCGGGCCGTGAAGAATATGAAGTGACTGAAGGTTCAGTATCCTTCCTGGGCAATGACCTCCTTGAAATGGCGCCTGAAGACCGTGCCCGCGAGGGTTTATTTCTGGCGTTCCAATATCCCGTCGAAATACCCGGCGTGAGTAATGCGAATTTCCTGAAAACCGCGCTAAACGCCATACGGGAGCATCGGGGTGAAGATGCCATGGATGCAATGGAATTTTTAAAACTCGTCAAAGACAGACTGCAATTGGTCGAAATGGATCAGAAATTTTTACAACGTTCGGTGAATGTGAGTTTCTCTGGTGGTGAGAAAAAACGCAATGAGATTTTTCAAATGGCCGTGCTCGAGCCCAAACTTGGCATTCTCGATGAGACAGATTCAGGCCTCGATATCGACGCATTGAAAATCGTTGCCAATGGCGTAAATAAATTACGCAGTCCGGAACGTTCTTTCATTGTCGTCACGCACTATCAGCGCCTGCTGGATTATATCGTTCCCGATTTCGTTCACGTATTGGCAAAAGGGAAAATCATTAAATCTGGCGGTGCCGAACTCGCTCATTATCTGGAAGAGAACGGCTACGATGAACTTCTCAATGCAAATGGTAAGGCGGCTGCATAATGAATCAGGAAAAGAATAAAAATCTCGCGCTGTGCGATGCCTTCATTCGGGATTTTCAGAGCTTTGAAACCCAACTGAATGGGCAATCAACGACGCAATTTCATAAGGAACGTATAAAAGCGATTTCCACATTTGCCGAACTTGGTTTTCCCACAACACGCGATGAAAAATGGAAATACACCAACATTTCGTCTTTCCTAAAAAAGGAATTCTCGCTGGCCGCCAGCAGCAAAGTCGACAAGAGCCAGATCGAACCTTTTCTCTTCGATGGCATGCAGAAAAGTCGACTCGTGTTTGTTAATGGCATTTTCTCTGCCGAGCTTTCTTCCTTAGATGAAAACAATGGTGTTGTTGCAAAAAGCCTCGAAGCAGCCCACAAAGAGAACAAAGAGGTTGTCGAAAAATATTTAGCACAACATTTGATTTTTTCTGATCAACCGTTTGCGGCCTTGAATACAGCTTTCGCCAGGGATGGCGCTTTTATTTTTGTGCCACGCAACACAATTGCTGCACAACCACTGCATTTGCTCTTCATCTCCAGCAGCGATAGTGTCCCGTTCCACAGCCATCCTCGAAATTTAATTGTACTGGCAGAAAGCAGTGAGCTGCAATTGGTTGAAAGCCGCCATTTCGTCGGTGATCAGGAACAAATTTATTTTAATAACTTTGCAGCAGAAATAATCGTGGGAGCCAATGCAAAACTGGATTTAGTTCGCATCCAGGATGAAAGTAAATCGGCATTTCAATTTTCCTCACTACAGGCAAAAGTCGACCGCGATGCGCACTTCAGTTTTACGGGGGTCGATCTCGGCGGTAGCATTTCCCGGAACGATACCAATATCGAATTCACCGGAGAAAACGCCGGTGCACAGCTTCTCGGTTTTTACTATGCCAACGGCACACAATTGCTCGACAATCATACTTTTATTGATCACGCTGTTCCCCACTGCAACAGTGATGAGCTGTTTAAGGGTTTCATGGATGATCAATCCCATGGCGTATTCAACGGTGCTGTCCTTGTCCGTCCCGATGCGCAGAAGACCAATGCATTTCAGCAAAACCAGGCCATACTGATCAGCAAAGATGCAACGGTTGATGCAAAACCGGAGCTGGAAATTTTCGCCGATGACGTACTCTGCAGCCATGGGGCTACGATTGGTGAAATTCAGGAAGAGCATCTTTTTTATCTGCGATCACGTGGAATAGGTGAGGAAATGGCGCGTGCCATGTTGCATATCGCTTTTGCCAACGACATTTTCGAACGGATCAAGATTGAAAGCGTTCGCGAGAAGTTGGAAGATGAAATTATCAAGCGGTTCAGTGAATAAAGTCTATTTCTCAATTCAGTTAAGCCAAAACATGCCATGTGTAAATTGTAACCAAAAGAGCCGGACATGAATTCAACATTGCAACAGATCGACATCGAAAAATTTCGTAAGGATTTTCCCATTCTTCAGCAGAAAGTCCATGGCAAACCACTGGTTTATCTGGATAACGCAGCCACGAGTCAAACACCGAAAATCGTCATTGATGCCATTCAGGAATATTACTTAAAATACAATTCCAATGTGCATCGCGGAGTTCACCGGCTGAGCCAGTTAGCTTCGGAAGCCTATGAAGAAACACGCGAGATCGTACAAGACTTTCTCAACGCCAATTCCGTGCAGGAAGTTATTTTCACAAAAGGAACAACGGATGGTATCAATTTGCTCGCCAGTTCCATTGGCCGTGGCCTTATAAGGGAAGGGGACGAAATCATCATCTCCGCCATGGAACACCACTCCAATATCGTTCCGTGGCAGATCATGTGCGAGGATCGGGGCGCGAAATTGCGTGTTATACCAATAAATGACGATGGCGAGATAATATTCGAAGCTTTTGAGGGATTACTGAACGAGCGCACAAAACTTGTGAGTATTGTGCACACATCGAATTCTCTTGGCACCGTTAATCCATTGCGGGAAATAATCGATCTGGCACACAAAAAAGGCGTGCCCGTACTCGTGGATGGTGCGCAGGCCGTTCCTCACACCAAAATTGATGTGCAGGACTTGGATTGCGACTTTTTTGTCTTCTCTGGTCATAAAGTTTATGGTCCGACAGGTGTTGGTGTGCTTTACGGCAAAAAAGCCTGGTTAGAAAAACTGCCGCCCTATCAGGGTGGTGGTGATATGATTTTAAATGTGACTTTTGAAAAAACGAAATTCAATGAGTTACCCTATAAGTTTGAAGCTGGAACGCCCAACATCGCCGATGTCATCGGACTTGGTGTCGCATTGAATTATGTCCAGAAAATAGGGTACGACAAAATTTCTGCCTGGGAAAATGAGTTGATGTGGTATGCACGGAATCGCCTGCAGGAAATTGACGGATTACGTTTCATCGGCAATGCAAAACATCGGGCCGGCGCTATTTCCTTTGTAATAGAAAATGTGCATCCGCACGATATCGGTACCATTCTCGATCGCGAAGGCATAGCCGTACGCACAGGCCATCACTGCACCCAGCCGGTAATGCAGCGATTCAAAGTACCAGCTACAACCCGGGCTTCTTTTGCATTTTACAATACGAAAGAAGAAATTGATCAATTAATTAATGCTTTGCATAAAGTAATAGAGTTTTTCGCATGATTGATGAACTACGTGAATTGTATCAGGAAGTCATTCTCGATCACAATAAGAATCCGAAAAATTACTTTCACATGGAAAATCCGACACATTCCGCTGAGGGACACAATCCACTCTGTGGCGATCAGGTCGAAGTTTTTCTCAATGTCGAAGGTGATGTCATTACCAATATCAGCTTTCAGGGTCATGGATGTGCGATCTCGAAAGCTGCCAGCTCCGTGATGACAACCGTGCTAAAAGGCAAAACCATTGCCGAAGCAAAGGAATGGTTCAACCGTTACCAGCATCTCGTCACTTCGGATATGGGTGAAGTGGTTGACTTTGATGCATTTGGTCAGTTGGCTGTATTTGCCGGTGTGCGGGAATTTCCAATGCGGGTAAAATGTGCAAGTCTATCCTGGCACACGATGCTCCAGGCACTGGAAAACAAAAACGAGGTGGCATCCACAGAATAAAACAGAAAATTGCACTGTGGTCAGTTCGGTCGACAAAAATTGAAAACCAATGTATCCCAATAACCGAAAAAACTTCAGTCCAAAAGTCTGAAAACGTAAGGCAAAAAAATGAGTGAAACACTGAGCTATACAACGAAAAAACAATATGTCGTCGATGCATTGCGCACCTGCTTCGATCCCGAAATTCCGGTAAATATTTACGATCTTGGACTTGTTTACGATGTCAGCATCAACGATGACGATGAGGTATTCATCGAAATGACACTCACTTCGCCAGCCTGTCCCGTTGCCGGAACCATGCCTGGAGAAGTTGCCACACGCGTCAATATGATCGATTGGGTAAAATTTACCCACGTCGAACTGGTTTGGGAGCCGCAATGGAATATGGAAATGATGACCGAAGCAGCAAAACTGGAGCTCGGTTTCATGTAGTTTTAAAATTGCGGTTTGAAGTTCAATATTCCGGAGCTCTTTCCCAAATGAATACTGAACTTGTAATCACAAATTGAAAACAAAGCAAAATCACTTAAAATACAGGACACACTCCATGGATATTTTTTCAAACAGACCACTTTACGAACCTTCTGCAGTACAGTTTATGCGTGATGAATTAACAGCAGTTGGTTTTGATGAATTATTCACACCGGAAGACGTTGATCGCGCCATCAAAACCAATGGCGATGAATCGGTTCTGGTATTTATAAACTCCGTCTGTGGCTGCGCCGCTGGAAGCGCCCGTCCGGGTATTTCGCAAGCGCTGCAGAACAAACGCATTCCAAATCGTCTGACCACGGTATTTGCAGGGCAGGACAAAGCTGCTGTAGCCCGTGTCCGCGAACACTACCTGATGGGGCAACCACCATCCTCGCCCAGTGTTGCGCTATTTAAAAATGGCGAACTGGTTTTTATGGTGCACCGTCATGAAATTGAAAGACGAGCCCCTGAAGAAATAGCAGAATACATGACGATGCTTTTCGACGCCCATTGTTCAGGTGAAGGCCCCTCTGTTCCTGCAGAACATTTATCACAGGTCAATTACGCAAAAACATGCGGTAGTAAATTGCCAAAGTACCAGGGATAATAACGGTTGAATCACGCCCGTTCATGGGGCTGTGTCAAAACATAAATAGAACGAAGGCGTCTCGCCGAGTCGCACCTGCGTTACGCTTAGCGAGGACTCTTTCGCTCTATAAAAATAGATATTTGGACCAAAAATAATGTGTTTTGACTCAGCCCCCATGAAGGTGTACTAGTTAACTTTTGAAATCATGAAAATAACAGCACAGGAAGAAAACGGTTTGCGGATTTTATTGCAAATCGCCTCCGATAAAAAAAGCGATGGTTCAACGATACCAGAGATCAGCGATAAAGTTGGCTTAACACAACACAACGTTGCCAAGTTATGCCGTATCATGCGTCTAGCAAACCTGATCACCAGCACTCGCGGGCATACCGGCGGTTACATGCTCTCCCGTCGTGCGGAACAGATAGAATTAAGTGAAGTTCTTGCTGTCTTAGGTGGTCGACTTTATGACGAGGATTTCTGCGATACGCGCTCCGGCTCCCATGATTGCTGTGTTTTCGGAACAAATTGCTCGGTTCGGTCCTTATGGCAAATTGTACAAAATGCCGTCGATGACGCGCTGCGAAATATGACACTGAAAGACCTTGTCAATTCCTCCATGAATCCATTTGAGAAAGTTCCCATATTGCACCAGCTTGGCACGCCTGCAAAATCCTGATTCCACTTTCCTATTTATATTCTCTGCACAATTTCCCGTTAAATGACGATATCCTCATATTATGGATATCTTAACGCAAAATTCTCAGCAAACTATCGCGGTCATCGATCCCGAAAAATCCTACTCCTATTTCATCGCTCAGGAACTTTTTATTGAAGGATTTGAAATTGTTACTTTCGATAATGCCGATGACTGCGAACTTTTTTGCAAACAAAATGATATCAATCTGGCGATCGTATTAGTGCCGCAAATAGCGGATGAAATCCGATTTGTTCGTTCCCTCACAAACGTGGTGCAAGCGGACAATCCTCAACAAATCATCGTCCTGACGGACACCATTAATGATGATTCGCTCAATTTTTACCGCGACCATGGACTTCAGCACATCATGCGCCGGCAGGATGATCTTCGATTGTTCAAACGCCTGGTTTTTAAACTCATCAATACCCCGATTTCCCCTCCAAAAAAACCTGCATTTAACAACATCATTGGAAAAGATGTTTCCATGCAGAAAGTTTTTCAATGGGTGGAGCGAATCGCACAAAGCGAAATGGCCACAGTCTTTATTCGTGGCGAAAGCGGTACCGGGAAGGAACTCATCGCTCGGGCCATCCATGAGAACAGCCGCAACGCGGATCAACCTTTTGTGGAGATAAACTGTGCCGCATTGCCGGATCATTTATTGGAATCTGAGCTTTTTGGCTATGAAAAAGGCGCTTTCACCGATGCGCAACGCATGAAAAAAGGGCTTCTGGAACTTGCCGATGGTGGAACTTTTTTCCTTGATGAAATTGGCGATCTGAATGTTCGTTTGCAGGTAAAACTGGTCAAAGCATTGGAAGAAAAAGTCTTTCGCCGCCTGGGTGGCACCGAGGATATTCGTGTGAGTATGCGCATCATGGCAGCCACCAACCGGGATGTTGAGAAAGCCGTGGAAGACGGCCACTTTCGCGAAGACCTCTATTTTCGCCTGCATGTTTTATCTCTTTATCTTCCGCCATTGCGGGAACGGGGAAACGACTTATTACTTATAGCAGACCATTTTCGCAACAAATTCAACGATGAGCATGGTTGCCAAATAACCGGTTTTTCAAATGACGCGAAGGCACTGCTGTTAAGCTACCCCTGGCCGGGAAATGTGCGTGAGTTAAAAAACGCCATCGAAAGGGCGGTACTCCTTGGACAACAAGGCGAGATAACAACGGGATTTCTGCAACTCGGTCGCAGGCAACAGCAACATGGAGGCTTTCATTTGCAACAGGAAAATGGCACAATGTCCGTAAGCATACCGGAATCGGGAATCTCATTGGAAGCTGTGGAAAAAGCGCTCCTGCAAAAAAGTATGGAAATGGCTGCCGGCAATAAAGCAAAAGCTGCACGCCTGCTTCACCTCTCCCGCGAAACATTGCGCTACAGGTTGCGAAAATTCAACCTTGATTAAGGTAGTCTTTTATTAATCATGGAATTGTTGATTTTTACACTTGTTTTCCCCTTCTTATCTGTTGTACAAAATGGAAATTATCCACAAATTACACCAGTATAGCGAGTAGCTACTTTTTCAACTAACAGCTTTATTCATAAACACCTCGCTTTGGGGCTGAGTCAAAATATGATTTATTGACCGTAATTCGACATTTATGTCGAAAGCTTAGCCTCAAAAATGAACGACATGAATGTCGCGTTACATGATTTGACACAGCCCCCATCGTGTACTTTGCGCATTGCATGAATAAAGCAGGCTAAGTTTAATTGATTTAAAAAATGAGTGTAGATTCGTGCAATAAGTGGATAAATTTTTTAAAACAAACAAATGCCTTTTATGCGTCTTTTTGCATCTTACACGTCGTATAGTAAAAATCAAATTCAAACATACGGAGTAAAAATATGTCCCAGGAAAAGAAACAACGCATTCTCAATGTCGTGCGCAAAAATTATGCAGATATAGCAGAAACAAATGGCCGCAGCTGTTGCTGTGGCGATCAAACCGTTCCGGATTTTAAAGAAATTTCCCGTGGATTGGGTTATTCACAGGAAGAAGTTGATGCAGTGCCCGAAGGCGCAAACATGGGGCTTGGCTGTGGCAATCCACAGGCGATTGCCTCCTTGAAGCCGGGAGAAAAAGTCGTTGATCTCGGCAGCGGTGGAGGATTCGATTGCTTTTTAGCAGGAAAATCGGTCGGCGAAAGCGGGCAAGCAATTGGTGTCGACATGACGCCGGAAATGATTGCCAAATCACGTGAAAATGCAGAAAAAATGGGAATTGGAAATGTCACCTTTCGCCTGGGTGAAATCGAGCATCTTCCGGTAGCCGATAACTCGATGGATGTAGTGATGTCGAACTGTGTGATCAACCTTTCCCCCGACAAACCGCAAGTATACAGCGAAGCATGGCGTGTTCTCAAACCCGGTGGCCGGCTGGCTATTTCGGATATTGTTGCAACAGCGGAACTCCCGGCAGATGCCCGGGAAAATATGGAACTTTATTCGGCTTGCATGGCAGGAGCACCTTTGCTCGGCGAATTAGAAACCATGCTCAGGAACGCTGGATTTACCGCTATCCAGATTCGCCCCAACGAGGCGAGCAAAGAATTTATTAAGGAATGGGTGCCGGGCAGCAACGTGCATGATTACCTGGTTTCATCGAGCATTCAGGCGATTAAACCGGCAAAGTAATCCCGTAAAAGTGCGTAACTTTCAGGCTCATAATTCAGGGAATAGCCACCCAATTGCGCTCGTCAAATAATGTGACTGGGTCTTCGATATTGAGAGGCTCACGCACGAGAAACGGCTCGCCGTATTCAACACCAAGATAAGTGCCGTACTGTCTCGCCCTTGTCTCAATATTTTGTAAAAAAAGCGGGTGACTGATCGCTGTCTCGGGCTCGCTGGCACGGGTTTTCTGAGGATCATGGAATTGTGAACTGTAGGCATAAAGTGACGCCATCTTTTTATCAAACCAGGCAGACACGTCCACAACAAAAGATGGCGTAAACTCATATCGGTTGGCATAAAAGATAACCTTGTACGGTCGCCAGGGTTTCTGACCGGTATCCAGTTGATTTAATCCAGCCATAAAAACCGCGTCCTTCACCACCTCACTCGCCTCACGATGATCCGGATGGCGGGCTTCCCAATGATGGTTAAAAACGATACGAGGCCGAAGCTCGCGTATCTGTTGAACTATTTTTAATCGATTTTCATCGGAGTTGAAAATTCGTCCATCCGGTAATTCCAGACTTTTGTAAAAACTGGCACCAAGAATTTTCGCTGCAGCAGCGAATTCCTGTGCCCGTAAATCCTGCGAGCCGCGTGAGCCCATTTCACCTTTGGTTAACGTGATCATCGCAACTTTGTAGTGTTTGTCGGCTAATTTTGCCATTGTACCACCGCAAGCGATTTCAATATCATCGGGGTGCGCTCCGAACGCACACACATCGTAATCAGGTGAACCGAACATCGGTATTTTTTCCTTTCAAGAAGTATAACTGTTTAACTTGATTTGGAGAGAACTGGTCCCTGAGCCTGTCGAAGCGATGTCCTGAGTTTATCGAAGGGGGCCCAGTTCTCATATGACCGAATGCCGCTTCCGCTTCGACAAGCTCAGCGTCCGCTAAAGCATTCACTACAAACTATTCATCCTTTTATCTTATTGAATTTGAATAACCATCACATTCGAATAATCTGGTGATCAAAACTGGAAATCGTCAAATCTTCATAAACCTTTTCAATAAAATACGGTCCGTATTTGACCATGAATGGGACGAAATTAAGTACACGCTCCTGCAAGCTGTTGTGGGGATAAATCGCGTCGCTCAGACGACTGATCTGTTCCTGCAACTGAGTCTCTTTGCGTCTCGCCGCCTGCATGGCTTTTTTCTCCAGATTTTCAATGGCCGCATTAATTTTGCCTGTGGTATTCAAAAGCATTTTTTCCAAGGTTGGATCAATTTTATTGAGTTCATCCACAAGGGCGTTCAATTTTCCAGGAATATCCGTTTGCAGGTCGTGTATTTTTTGGAAAAAAACCTCGGATACATTGCTGCGAACGACTTCACTCCACACCCTTTCCACCGGTTGCCAGAGATCGGGGACGGAAAGGCCGTGTTTGTCAAGCAATCGATCAATCGCAGGTTCAATTATGGTGACCGATTTCCGTGGATAAATAACCGGCATCGGTACATCGAACGCTTCGTACACACCCTTGAGTTGCGCGAAATAAGCCGCTTCTGCCGGCCCTGCGACATAGGCGATTGTTGGAAACAACGTATCCTGAGTCAGTGCGCGTAAAGCGACATTCGGACTAAATTTCTCCGGGTGGGTCTTTAATTCCCGCAGCAATTCCTGTTCACTAAATGAAGTACGTCCATCCCCAACGGTGATTTCGCCATTGTGTTTTTCCAGTCCAGTTCGACCCTCAAGATTGTAAAACAAGTTGAATCGACCTTCACGAATCTGAATCTGGTTGTGATATCCACTTTTCTGTAAGTCTGAAGAGGCCTGCATCACCGCTTGGGTGGAGGGGCTGCCCTGCTCGATCTCCTGTTTATACAGTGAAGTAAGCAGTTTTTTGATTTCCGGATCAGAGGGATCAACAAGGATAAGTCCAAAGTCCTGCAAACACTGCATCAACCAGTGTCCAAAGGCATCACTGAAATAGTGACGTGTATTATACGCGCTTCTCAGCTCACCCAACAGTGCTTCTTTAAATTCTGTATCGTGAAACGAAGACGACAACCCGGTGATTAAATTCTCCATTTCCTGCGGAATTTGGGTAGACGACATCGGTTGTTTCTGATCGTGAAACATGTCCAGCGCAATGCGTTGGAGCGTGTTATTGCGGTCAATGATGTGACAATGGTTTACTTCCGCAAAATCAGAATCATCCGCTGCAAGCCAGAAAACAGGCACAAATCCATTACAACAAGTGCGCTGCAGTTTATCGGCCAATTTGATCGCTGTAAGCGCTTTGTAGAGGACATAAAGTGGACCGCCAAACAAGCCCGTCTGCTGGCCGGTTATGATTACATTGGCATTTTTATTGGCCAGAGCATCGATATTTTCCAGCGTTTTGGCGCCAGCACCAAATTTTTTGTTTTGCTGCAAAAGAATTCGGCCAAGCGCCTCGCGCGGGTAAGTTCGGGATTCCACAGCCTCAACCTGTCGAAGGAAAGAATCCTCATCACGGAAGTCGTGATTATAAAATGCAGCAACCCGTGAAAAATCTTCGATATAATCGTTGTAAAGCGTGCTCATTCCCGGAAGCTGATTGGTGGTTATTTTCATCGGATAAACTCCTGCAGCCGATTTCGTTTGGGACCATATTTCCAAAATATTGATTGATCTGTCCATTCTTCTCTTTCGTGATTTTACAAAATGGACAGCCTTGCGAACAAACAGTTTAAATGAAATATTTCACAGGAAAGAATAAAGAGTGCGAGGGGGGTTCATTCAGTATTTTTAAAACCCGTCCGGACATATCAAGACTGTGTGAAAAGAGAAGGTTCCATCGGCCCTGAGCCTGCCGAAGGGCCCGAATTTGAGCCTGGAACCGGGCGTTTCGACAGGCTCAACGTCCGGTTTATGCCTTTTTCGACAGTCGCGTCTGAGTTTACAAGTCGGTGAGAAATGCATGCTGCACAATGGTAGATTATTTCAAATAAACCAAACGCTTTGCCAATGTTTTGTTCGTGCCGGAAGTACTGCTAAATTTTACCTGCAGGATATAAACGCCGTTCGCAGCCTGGCCACCGGTTTTGTCTATTCCATCCCATACTAATTTCATAGCGCCGGCCTTCACACCACCAGAGTAAAGCGATTTAACTAATCTCCCCCGGGTATCGTAAATACGAATATTTAATTGCCCAGGGAGTCCAATTTCAATACGCCATTGCGTTAGTGCATTGAACGGATTCGGATAGTTCTGAGAAACACGTAATTCCAATGATAAATTCTCATCGCCACTCACTGCTGTATCGGCGACATTGACGAGATGAAAAAAAGCCGCATAAGCGCTATCAGGCGGGACAAAAAATTGTGTGCTATCCACAGCGATCGTATCGATCTCGATCCATTCCCCTGTGCGGGTATTGAACCAAAACTGATACAACCAATACTGCTTTGTATCTGGAATTTCGAATGCGAAGCCCTGTTTGTTTTCGCTGTAATAAAAGGATTTCTCCTCACTGATATACGCCCGAAATAAATCCGGCTCAAGGGAATCAAATCGACTGATCTCCCACCAATTCACATTTTCCTGTGCAGCTTTCGCAAAAAATTCGCCCAGGTTTTGCATGTAACGAGCCCCTTCGGAATACAAATTTTCCTCTGTCATGAGCGCAGAATAATGATAGGTAGCCTTGTTGCCATAGACGGGAAAGCCACCGCGCATGACGATCTGCCAAGCATCCATGCGCAGGGAGTCGGCAGGCTGAAGTCCCTCATAACCGAACTCACTGTTAACGACAGGTTTTTCGTGCACTCGGTCGAACGTGATGAGTTCGGGATCCGTGGTTTGCTGATAAATAAACGATTGCCACGGCAGTGCTTCTGCACTATCTGCGCTCGAATGGACAGTATGCGTCGTGATCGGATGCGCGTAAGGGTCAGCGCTGGCGAGGGCATGCGCTATGTCTGCATAACCGCCAACCACACTCGCCTCTTCGAACTCACCCGCAACAATCCAGAAAACATTGTATGCGGCATAACGGTGAACAACATATTCTGCAAAGCGTATCGCTTGTTCCTGCGTTTGAAAATTCTGCCAACCGTCACCTCCCCAGGCAACCAGGAAACCCGCAACAATACCTTTTTCATTTAAATAGGCAATACGTTTATCAAATTCCTGCCAAAATCCGGGATTCAGACTGTCAGGATCGTTGTTGATAAAAGCCTGGCCACCAGCATTTTTATCATTTCCCTGTGGAAAAATCTGGTAGGCGACGCCGTGAATGTAATTAAAACCCTGCCCGGCACGCACATCCACATAGCGTTTAAAATCCAGATCGAGCAGTGCATCCGTCGAAAAAGACCACTGCGTATCGCCCATTAAAAAATAGGGGGTCCCGTCCTGATAAGCAAAGGTGTAAGGATTCATCTCACTTACATGTACAAAACCGTTGTGCAGGCTATGCCCTTCTGGCAATTTTGTCGCGCAAACAAACTGCCCGGTTTGCCCATTCAGAGAAGCATCTTCAGACAACATCAGCCATTGCCAGGTTCCACTAACTTCCGGGACAAATCGCACTCGAAAAGTGCTGTCACCATCCCAAAACGCGGCTATCATTTTTTGTTGATTAAGCGCTTCGCCATCAATTCCGGTAAACTGAATATCGATTCGCGGAGGTGCCAGGTAAAATGATTCTGTGCTTTGTGGAACGGTTACTGCCTTTTCAAAAAGACCAAATACAGGTGTTGGTCCAATCGTGGAAAATGCCCCTGACTGCGTTGCTACGTTGCCACTGCCATCGCGGGCTTCAATTTGGAATGCGTATTCCGTTCCTGCTGCCAAGTTGCTTAACGCAAAAGAATGCAAACGGCTGGGACTGGTTGTGACCATTTGCAAGGTGAGCGAACTATTCTTTGGACCGTAATTTAATTTAATAAAGGTGGCTTCATTGGTGTAAAAGGAAAGATTGGCTGAAGTCTGCGTTATTTCGGATTCCCGAATATTATAAACGAGGGGCGCCGCCGTATCGGCATCGGGGCCGTTTATGGCAATGGTGGAATTGGCTTTCACCGCGTTGCGCCGCGCGACAGATCCATCAGGAAAAACGACGAGTATGTCGACTAGTTCATTATCTGCCAGTCCAAAATTCAACACCGGCTCGTTCTGCCCCAGATAGCCACTCACACTGTGTACTTCACGGTGGCCAATCAACTTTCCGCCTGAACCCGTCGAATAGAGCAGAACCTTAGCCCCTTTCGCACCTGCCTGGCCATAGCGGGATTTCAAGGAAATTTTCAGCCAGTTCCCGGAATTGAGTTTGTTGCGAAAAAGCTGGTTTTTTGATCGTTTGCAAGCATAAGCAAAATCCACATCACCATCGAGATCGATGTCTGCAAATCCAACCGCACGCGGGTCTTCAATAGTGTCGATTGGAATCTCAGGGCCGGGATGAAAAACACCATTGCCATCATTTAAATAAACAACGGTGCCACCGGAAAATACGAGATCGAGATCGGTGTCGTTATCCAAATCAGCAAAATCTCCCATGTAGCCGTCGGTGCCGTCAAATCGCTGGCTAAGGACATAGTGCCCGGTTAACATGCGTTTGTAAAGAATGCCGTAATTGTCGCCCGTGAGCAACAGATCGAGATCACCATCGTTGTCGATGTCCGCGGTTGTGATGCCGTCCCGGGCACTGTCCGCTTCACTGAGACCAAGACTTTGCAACGGAACCGCAACCAGGGAATTCTTTTCATTCCGGAAGAAATGCACATTTCCGGTTCTGTTTGCCGCGATGAGGTCAACATCCCCGTCGCCGTCCCAGTCGGTGTCGATCAGGCCCTGGCCGGCAAGGGCAATGTTGAAGTAACTGGAGTCGATGGGTTCGAAACGCAACACACCGGTTTCCATGAGATTGTTGTGATAAAATTCGTTGCGGTCGCTCGCAGGGTCCTCATTTCCCAGGTAACCGGTTACGCTCATCAAATCGAGGTCACCGTCACGGTCGTAATCCATTGCAGTCACAGCCCGGGTTTCAAAGTGAATATCCGGCAGGCCGACGGAATCGGAAACATCGGTAAAATGGCCGCTGCCGTCATTCAAATAAAGTCGGTTGCGGCCACTGTCTTCCGCACTCGAGTCCGTAGTACCGTTGTACAAATCGTAATCGCCATCGTTGTCCACATCGAAAAAGACCGCCCCGTGGGATCCGCCGTCGAGATCTGCAATACCGCGTTCTGCGGCTTCTTCAAAAAATAGGGAGCCATCGCTGTTGTGGAAGAAGAGGTCAGGGCGCGGTTCGAGAAAAGCCATGGTGATGTACAAGTCGGGCAAACTGTCGCCATCTATATCGGTGAAACATACGGAGTGGCCGCCTGTATCACCGCGTTTTGTCGGCCCGGCTGTTCCCGCCTTGTCGGTCATATTGTTAAAATACAACAAAGAAGTATTCGGCGTGCGAAACTGGCGCACCAACTCAGGCACGAGCGTCCCTGAGGAGTCTTGCAGCAAAATTTTATAAAAATAGAGGGTCAGTTCCTGTAAACTATCCAATTGCACTTGAAAAATTGAATCAGGCTGGGCGTTTACTTGTATTGTATCACCCAGGATTGAACTTGAACCGAAGGCCAGATGGCAGAGTGTCGGTATGTTGCTACGCCAATTTATGGTTGCAGTAGACCGGGATAAACCGTTCACATAGACATCATAAATCCCGATACCTCCCTCCTGCTCTTGCGCGTTTGCAGCAGGCGTCGAAAGCTGAAGGATGGGAAACTGCAAAAAACAAACGAATAGAATGTATCGAAATCGTTTCACTTAAATCCTTTTTCCTTAGGCGGTGTTATCTTATGCGGCTTAAAAAAGTTTATGTACCGCAAATCCTGTAAATCTGAAGAGATTTCTGTTTAAACCAGGGGAATTTAAACAGGATCCAACTTTGGATGAGTAAACAATGCAAACGAGAAGAGCGGTAAGAATTATTCCCTGGCAAGAAGGATAAAAGGAGATGTTTTGCCCTACAGTGTGAAAACAGATGGTTCAAAGTGCAATCGGTCGCTGAACTTGCTGAAGCGCCCGGTTGCACTTAATTCGGCTGCGGCAGGCTCAACATCCGTGCCTTTTCACACAAGCTTGTAAATGTGTTTTTTCCTGATTTACAAATGGAGTATCCAATGGCAGTCTTTCCAGTCGCCTGCTTTTCAGACGCTCCAGAATCCCCATGAGCCTGCCATAAACCGGAAAATGCCGGGATTCGATAATAAATATCAAACCCGGCATGACGTACACAAATCAGGTTATCGCAGCTACTTCATCAAAACCATCCGGCGTGTTGTGAGTATATTTTTACCAGTGGAAAATGCAGCATTTACACGCAAGATATAAACACCGCTGGCTGCAGGTAATCCGTTTTGCTGGCGGCCGTTCCAGGTCAGCGTTGTGCTTCCCGCCTGCAGAGGACCCGAGAAGATTACAGCTATATTTTGTCCGCTGGTGTTAAATATGTGCGCCGTGATGTCAGCATCCTGCGGTAATTGCACATCAAATCTCGTCTGTGGATTGAAGGGATTTGGATAGTTTGCTGAAACTGAAAATTCTTCCGGCACGTGCAAAGCGGGTCTTTCCTGCATAATTCCTCGACGGGCAAGGGAATTTATTTGATCAGCTTGCAAAATACCGCTGCTGTTATCGAATATTTCGAATTGGTTAACGAGCAGATCTCCTTTGCTGTCTGTTCGATATGCCTCCAGCGCAAAGTGGAATGCATCATTCAGGGTGTAACCTGGTAGTGAAAAATTTTCACTGTACGCCTGTGTCCATTTCACGCCATCCGTGGAGGCATCAAAATAGATTTGGCTCTCGTCCATACGCAGGCGCAAATAGACCTCGCCACTTATCGAAAGATTACCTGTCACATCGAGGCCATCCGTCACGCCGTTTTTATGCCATTGCACGTACAGCAGATAATTGCTGCCACCGGAACGATAAGTATAGAAACGGTACCAGTTCATTTCGCCATAGATGCCCGCCGTTGCATCAGCGGTATAAGTCGGACATATTGCCAAATCGCCGTCATCATTTGGTTGTTTAATGTGGGCTACGACAACAGTATTTTTTGCCACAAATTTATCTCGGGAGATGACCCAGGCTGTCTGGTTATTTGTGGATTTTAATTGCAGTGATCCATCAGCTACTATCGATTTATTGTAAGCATTTGTGCCTTTATGCCATTTTTGTGTATCAAGGGCAGTGCTATCAAAGGCCTCGGCAAAGAGAAGCACAGGTCCGGAAGGCAATGTGGAAAAAGTCTGATCCGTACTTTTTGCTGCATTGCCCTTTGCATCACTGGTCAGCACGATAAAATGATACGGAGTATCAGCATTCAGATTTGCCAAAATCACCGAGTGGGTTGTTGTAAGCTTCGTAACAAGCACACTGCTGTCGCCATACGCTGTTGAAAGTCCATAAAGTACCTGCGACGTTGCCGGCTCATCCGTTTCCCAGTTTATTCGCGCTGAGGTCTCTGAAACTTCATCAACAACGATGGTGCTGATGACAGGTGGAACCTGATCGGCAAGCGTTTGAAATGTGGAATCCGCTGTAATCGTCTCATTGCCGGCTGCATCCTTCCCACGTATCCGATAGTGATAAAGCGCATCTCCAGACAACCCGGCCAACGTCATCCTGTGGTCGGTAACGAATGGCATTGCGGTCATTACTGAATCATAAGCAGTTGTCTTTCCATATTCGATAATACTTGTTGCTGGTTCCTCAGACATCCAGTGGATCGTTGCTGTATTCTCGGTTATGTTTTCAACGGAAATGTTTGTTAGCGCAGGCGGCGTTTCATCTGCAAGCAGGGTTGTGAAAGTAAACACGACAGAAGCCGTATCATTGCCGGCTTCATCTTTTGAGATAACCTTGTAAAAATATACCGTGCTATCTGACAATTCGGTGAGCGTGACAGTGTGGCTTGTGGCATAACTTGCTGGCAAAGATGTACTGATGCCAAGGGTGTCTGAAGCCCCATATTCGACTCTCGAATCCGCTGGTTCGTCGGTTTGCCACTGGATTTGCGCCGAGTGTGCGGTAATTGACACAGCCGCGACTGCGGATATCACCGGTGGTTGAAGGTCGTTGTCATTGTTTCGGGCATAAACAGGCTCCAGTCCTTCGATGACTTCAATTCGTTGTCCGGCAACCGGGGATTGCAGTCGTGTTTGTCCTCCTGCAGGCCAATTGACGATAACACTATCGGCAAAATCTGCTGTGCCGAGCCCAAAGTGAAGCGGCAGTATGCCGCCCGAGACAAATCCTTCGCCCGCCAGCATCGTGCTTCTCTGGTGCATATTATTGAAATAAAAATCCACTTTAGCCCCAATACCATCGCGATTGCTGGTTTGCCCCTGCAATTTTATCTCAAGCCAATTGCTCGGTCCACTTATATTATCAAACAGTTGACTTTTGGTACCCGAATTGGAGATAAAAATGTCGATATCACCATCGCGGTCGAAATCAGCGAGGCAGGACCCATAGCCGTTCCGACTGCTTTCTGTGTTGGTGTTTGTTTGTATTGCAAAAGTGCCATCGCCATTGTTTTTATAAAGTTTGTTCGGCTGACTAAAATTCAACACGTAGAGATCAGGCCAACCATCGTTGTTGAAATCAGCAAAATTACAACCGGTTGACCGGCTATTATCAACCAATCCGGCGGAGGAAGTATAATCGGTGAAGTAACCATTCCCATCATTACGGAAAAGCTTATTGCTGTTGATATCACTGCACACATAGATATCGATATCCCCGTCATTGTCAAAATCCGCAACGGTTACCCCCTGTCCGTGCATTTCCGGAAGTGCGACACCTCGCTGGCTTGACTGATCTTTAAAATAACTACTGCCATTATTAACCAGGAGCAAATTGCCATACGTTTCGCCACGGGAAATAAAAATATCAACATCTCCGTCATTTTCTATATCGAAAGCGACGACGCCAACGCCATATTTTAGATTGTTTAATCCATAATTCACCGTCTGTTCTGTGAATGTATTATCACTGTTTTGTTCAAAAAATCGTATGATATCACTATAGTTTACGGACACCAAATCGAGCAAACCATCGTTATTAAAATCCGCCCACGCAGCTGCTTGTGCCTGACCGGGATCAAAAATTCCAATACTACTGGAGATATTGGAGAAATGCGCTGATCCATCATTTTTAAAACACACGCTGCTTTGACCTGAAATATTCTGATAAATATCAATATTTTGATCGTTATTATAATCTGCCGCACACACGCCACGATCATTCCAGGTTATTTCACCGGTTACAGACCAATTTACCGCCTGGTCACTGAAGGTTCCATCCTGATTATTGATGAGTAGTGCATTTGAAGTATCATAATTACTGACAAAAATATCGATAAAACCATCGTTGTTGTAATCTGCTCCGGCAACGCCGTGGCCGTATCCCTCAGGTCCCGAAGGTGTTTCAGCGCCGGCGGGCAGAGATATGTCAGTGAAATGCATTGGACCGGGATTCACAACGATTTGCGCTGTTTGAAAACTGTAAATTGCCGATTCTGCTTGATTCCCGGTCTCATCTTTTGAATAGACTTTGAATCGATAATTTGTACTTGGAGCCAATTGCGTCAACGTGACCTCATGACTTGACACTTGTGTTGCCTGCAGGGCAGTGAATGTACCCAGTGAATCGGTCAATCCAAACTCAACTTGTGAATCCGAAACTTCGTCGGTCTGCCATAGAATATGCGCTGAATTTTCCGTTACCGAAACGGCTTGCACAGCGGAAATCACAGGTGCTGTCGTATCGGGTGGTGGCAACGCTTCCGTTTGAAAATTCAGCACCGCTGAAAAGGCTGTGTTGCCTGCGCTATCCTTCGAATAGACTTTAAAATAATAGACTGTGCTGTCCGACAAACCTGCTACCTGCACCTCATGATTTGTAACGGGGGATGTTTGCAATTCTGTGAGTGTACCGAGGGAGTTCGTCAAACCGTATTCAACTTGCGAATCCGAAACTTCGTCCGTTTGCCACTGAATCTGCGCGGAATTGCTGGTGAGGGAAACCGCCTCCACGGCGGATATCGCAGGCGGGGTGGTGTCGGGTGTTCCACCGCCGACATATCCCCATACTTCTATTTCCTGCAAGCCGACATCATTACTCGTTGCACTCACACCGTCGATGATGAATTTTAAAGAGGTCATTGTACGCGAGGGGAATTCGTAAGTCGTGGCGGTTCCATTGTTGTTCAAGGCATCTCCCGCATCGTGATAGACGAGATTCGAACCATCACTAAATTCCAGAGTGAATTTTTCAATCCATTCACTGGTGTAACTACGATCATAAAGCACAATTTTATCGACTGTCACTTCTTCTGCAAAATTGAGCTGCAACCAGACACCTGCCGCTCCTTTTGCATTTTCTACCCATTCATTTTTATAAGTGCCCTGTGATACCAGTAAACCATCGATGGCACTGGCAGCCACCTGACCGTATTGACTGGTCTCATGGCTGGCATTCGCATCTGCCATATCGGTAAGATTTTTATATTCGCCGGCAGGTTTTGTTATGGTAGAAAACGTATAGACAGCGGATGCTGCTTGATTCCCGGCTTCATCTTTTGAATAGACTTTAAAGTGATAAATAGTTCCAGCAGTGAGTTGTACTAAAGCCATATTATGACTGGTGACTTGTGCTAATTCCACTGTGGTAAATGTTCCCAAAGAATCCGTCAATCCGAATTCTACTTGTGAATCCGCACCTTCGTCGGTTTGCCACTGAATCTGTGCAGAATTTTCTGTAATGGAAATGGCCTGTACAGTTGAAATCACAGGTGCTGTTGTGTCCGGAGGCGGCGGTGAAACAGTATGAAAAGTGAAATCCGTACTTTCTGCCGTGTTCCCGGCTTTGTCGAGCGAAACAGCACGAAAATGGTAATCTGTGTCGGGCTGCAATTCATTTAGCAGAACAGCATGTTCAGTTACGTACACGCTGGTTTCCTGCGTCGTACTGGTGTAAAGTGAATCCAATCCATATTTTAACCGGGAAGTAGCGATTTCATTCGTCACCCAGGTGATGGTTGCCGAGTTTTGCGTGATATTTTCAATAATTACTTGAGAAATGAAAGGCGGAATTACATCTGCGGTGACCCCATCGATAAATACCTGAGAATTTGCCTGAACATTTTCCTTTAAAATTGAGGACCCATCCAGAAATTGCACTTCTATATCGACACTCCCATGCTCACCAATACCGATAGTCATCAGAGGATCATTTTGCCCCAAATATCCAAATGTACTCCCCGCCTCACGAAATGCAATTAATTCACCGTTAGCACGTATGCTTACTTTGGCACCAAATGCTCCCATTTGATTTTGTGGGGAGAGTAGCTTGATTTTAACATAATTCATCCCACTTGAATTATTCCGAATTAAATAATTACGTGATTTTTTAACACCGATTGCAAAATCAAGGTCACCGTCGTTATCTATATCCGCTACACCGATTGCACGTGGATCATTAATTCCCTCAACAGGTATACCCGGGCCAGGAGAAAACAAACCGGTTCCATCATTTAAATAACAGATATCATCTCCGGCAAAAATAAGATCGTTATCTCCATCATTATCGAAATCTGCAAACGCACCCATATAACCATCGGTTGCTGTAAAACTTTGTACCCACGAAAATGTCCCATCGCCGTTGTTGCGGTAAATAACGCCTTCATCATCACTGGCGAGCAACAAATCCAGGTCGCCATCATTGTCAATATCCGCCGAGGTAACGCCGTCTTTCGCCTGGTGCTGGATACCAATACTTTCTGGTGTGATTTGTTTAAAAGTGCCACGACCATCATTTTTCAAAATGTTCAGCGGACCTGTCCGGTTTGCTGCCAGAATATCGACATCGCTGTCATTGTCAAAATCTGTGGCAATACATCCTTGCCCCATTGGTGCATCAACAAGAGCACCTGTGAGCACAGGGGTAAAATGCATATTGCCCTCATTCCGGAAGACTTCATTTTTTTCTCCGGTGGGATCATCCGTACCCAAATAATTATTGACGCCTAATAAATCGAGATCGCCATCGTTGTCCCAATCGAAAGCAACTACTGCGCGTGTTTCCCAGTCCTGATCAGGAATGCCGCTATTAGCAGTAACGTCAGTGAAATAACCTTTTCCATCATTCATGAAAATGTTATTCCAACCTGAAATCCCGGGTGAGCCATCGGTGGTGCCATTGAACAAGTCGAAATCACCATCGTTATCCAGATCAGCGAAAACGGCGCCATGCGAACCACCGTCGAAATCATCGAGTCCGCGGGCAATGCTTTCATCGGAAAACGTGGCATCCCCATTATTATAAAATAGCACGTCACCAACTGGATCTTCAAAAAGATAGGTTACATACAAATCCGGCAAATTATTGCCATCGATGTCTGCCCATACTGCAGAATGGCCCCCGACTTCTGCCTGCCCATTGTGTCCTGCTGCGCCGGCAGTTAAAGTAATATCAGAGAACGACAGGGAATTTGTTACCGTGTGCAGCAAGAAACTATAATCTGAACTGGTGGCCAGATTGCCTGCCTGGTCGCGCGATTTTACCCTGAAATGATAGGTTTCACCTGGAGTCAAGTTCCCTAATGTCATGGTATGGAATTGTGTTAAATTGCTATCTATGGGTATTGTTTGCCCATATAACCCGGTAGGTCCATATTCAACCTCGCTATCCGCGGGCTCATCGGTTTCCCAACTTATGACAGCTTTATCAGAACCGGGGCTGGATTGCACATTGGAAATAACAGGTTCGGTCACATCCTGCGCCGCCGCTCCGACTTGTCCCCATACTTCAATTTCCTGGAGTCCCACATCGTTGCTTGTTGCGCTCACCCCATCGATAATAAATTTCAGTGAATGTACCGTGCGTGAGGTGAAATTATACGCTTTGGCGGAACCGTCGTTATTCAACGCATCATTTACGCCATGATAGAGGACTTTTGAGCCATCGCTGAATTCCAGCGTGAATGCTTGAATCCATTCACTCGTGTAACTACGATCGTAAAGAACAACTCTATCAATTGTTACGTCCTCAGCGAAATCCAACTGCAGCCAAACACCGACACTGGTATTCGCATTTTCAACCCACTCATTTTTGTAGTTCCCCTGTGAAACAAGCTTTCCATCGATGGCACTTGCTGCGACCTGACTATATTTGCTGGTCTCGTGACTTGCGCTTGCGGTTGCTGTATTTGCCAAATTTTTGTAATCGCCGAGTAGTACCTGCTGGGTTGTGAAAGCTTGGAGTGGTGAAATGACTTCATTACCCGCTTCGTCTTTCGAGAAGATTTGAAAATAATACAGCGTGTTTGCCAATAAACCATTGAGTTCTACAGCATGGCTTGTTACAAAGGCAGATAGTAGTGGTGCTGTTGTACCCAAAGATTCGTTCGTTCCATATTCTACCTTTGAATCTGCACTTTCATTGGTCTTCCATTCAATGCGGGCAGAATTTGGTGTCGTTGCCAAAACCGTAATTTCAGATAAAATTGGTGCGACGACATCACCTGTTACATTGTACTCGCCGATTGCAATTGCCCAATCAGAGTTTTCCGGAAGCATCAAAAGCTGATTTTCTGCAGCAAGGGTACCAAGATCGACCTCGGAGTATGGCTTACGTGTATCCACTGCAATTGCTTTTTGTGTGCTGTTCATTGTACTCAAATCAACGGTAACGGAATCCGTATCTTCGCCATAAACGATAAAATGTGAACTGCCATTTCGTAATACCAGTCCGCTTGATAAAGTGTTGTCACGTGTCATCTCCGGCAAAAATCGATTGTACTGATGTAAAAAGCGATCGTAAGTTTTGATCCAATTCTTGTTGAAATATGGTTTGGATGGTGGATTATTGCTTGGTAATAGATTGCCCCAGATATTGGCTGCACCTCCCGCCATTGTTGATAACCAGAGTCCCCTGCGGGTTTCTATTTCGTCGTAATCCTTAATATTACCTTCATCACGAATTCGAAAGCGGTCTTCAGAAAAAACAGGTTTTGTTGGGTTCGCCAGCAGTGCAGCTTCGTAAACCGCATAATCTGGCTTGTGGTGTTCATATCCTGCGTAATCCAGTGGAAGATGCCATGAGTCCCACGGGGAATGGTCTATGCCGGTTTGCGGACCGGCAGCCCTTGCGCCAAGAAAATGGTGCCAACCAAATTGCTCTTGCAGGTAATCATGCCACGTACGCAATTGCGAGCCACTCACCCACTCATACAAATCATAACCATAGCCCATTGTCCAACCTGGAATCGGCCCCAATCGAGCTGCAATATACCGCTGCAATCGTTGATCGACGATTCCATTTATTCCACCTGCAAGCGTGTTAGGCGTCTGTTCACGCGAACTATCACCCCAAACCCATACGTGTGTCATTCCGCCCGCTGCATGAACGGCTGAAATAATTTGTTCGAGCGTTTCGAATGAATTCAAATCGGGATCGGAGGCAGCAGGATCGACGATTTCATCACTTTTTAGTATATCAAACCAATAGCCACCTATGACATCAATATGAAATCCATTAAATCCATGTTCCTGTATGAATTCAGTGATGTCACTGTCAATTAATCGTGGATTTTCGTGATACGTTTTAAGATTATTGGCCATGATAAGCTGGGGCACGAAAGCGGTTTCCGTGCCTTGCCATCCCCATTTGTTATTGAAATTTTTTAAGAAACCATGCACTTTTTTGTTAGGATTTGCGCTTATTTCGACAATTCCGGTTTTCCCATCCAGATCTGGATCCTCACTTGTGGTCGTAATATTCCAGATTCCTGTTTGTGTTGCGGAAAAACGAAAACTCCATGTACTATCCCCATGATAAAACATCGCAGTAGAGTGTGTTTCACCCGTTGCCTCATGGGTGAATTGGACACGGGAGATGAGATCAAAAGGATTGCCCGTGAATGTGGAATTTATAAGGTGCCATTCAATGTATGGTGACCACTGCGTCCCTGTAGTATCCAGGGATTGGCCTTGTAGCATGAAAAAAGGAAGAACAAAAAGAACGAGGGATATTAAATAACGAAGATTTCCTCTCTGAGGCATGTTTCGACTCCATATTAACCAACGCGTTTTGCGTTATCCAAAGATTCATTACTTCTGCACAAAAAGCTCAGTTGTCGCATTTAAGTTCCGAATAATTTCGAAAAAGAACGACAAAGCATTATTCATCAAAAATGATGCATCCTTGCGGAAAAACTATGAAGTTTTCATGTTTAAAAATGATCGTAGGCACTGCTTTGTATGAGCGGAATCGAATACAAAGCGGTGATCATGGGGCCCCTTTCCCTGGCCTTGTCTCTGTTATTTGAGCAGATTTATACTGCAGCAAATTTATAGAGCATGTACAGGCAAGGCAGTGCAATCGAGGAAAAGAAAAAGAAGGTTTTTGAGTGAAAAAAATAAGACCAATCAAAATGGGTAATTAAAAAGTGCTCCGCACTCGCCTGTTGCTGTTTACGCTGAAATTCGGCAGTTTGAGATTGCCAGGTGTTAATGTGCGTCGCACTTTTCTGTATTAGAAATCAATGATATAATCCAGTCCGATGTATTGCAAATCCTGCGAACGAAACTGGCCGTGCGGATTGATACCATCGTAATAATTAAGCTGCCAGCGAACCGTGCGCTGGCTCTGCAGGGCAAAGTATTTGCCGTAAATTATCCCCAGTACGATATTTGTCGACCACACCTGCTCCGGATCGACCAGGGCATATTTGTTGTGTTTCTGCATATCAGCAGCAGCAAAAATGTACTGCGGCGCCAACAGTTTTCTCAGCCAGCCCCATCCGGGATTGTCGTCGGGATTTTTCCAGCCAAGAAGCACGAATTCCGCACCGGTTTCCAGTTCATTTTTCTTTGCAAGCAGCAGCGGCGCGGCATGGACATAAGTACCTGTATAACCGGGAAAAGCATCATCACTCAGCCAGCGATTCCCACCGTAAACGCGGGTGTAACTCAGGGTGCCCCAGTGGCTGGCAGTGCTGATGTAATGATCGACAGCCAAATACAACTCGTGGGCTTCATAGCTCACATTGTAACGCCGAAAAGCCGCATCAAGGGAAGCGGAGAGCGTGTATTCATCGCCGAGGTGGGTGCTCTCGTGAAAGAAGCGATACCGCATACTCAGTTTCTGAACAAATGGAAAGCGCAGCGCTATCCCGGTGCCAACACGATAATCGGTATTGATGATATCGTTGGAGACTGTCATAAAATCCAGCACCATATGGGCGCTTCCGGAAATGAACAGGGCAAGACCGGGCAAAATCATGGCCTCACTCGAATTTTCGTCGGCGAAATTAAAACCAAGAAAAGGAAAGTACTCTCCGTAACTCGGATCAAAGAAAATGTGGTCGCTGTCATCGCGACCGTCATCATTGTTGGTGAAAGGCACCGCATCAGCAATGTAGAAACG
The DNA here is from genome assembly GCA_020633655.1 of Deferribacteres bacterium. GTDB lineage: Bacteria > Zhuqueibacterota > Zhuqueibacteria > Zhuqueibacterales > Geothermadaptataceae > Bioreactorimicrobium. The sequence continues at coordinate 31,041 of JACKDF010000014.1, read as the reverse complement.
GCTATGGTTATGCGGTGTACGAATATCCGCGAGCATCGGTTTATAATACTGGAAATCTTTTAGAAAATAACTGCGGGATCGCAAAGTCTCCATCGATGGTTGTGCAGTGATTGCTGTGGTCAATAAAAGAAACAGTGCTAAAAATACCGAAAAAGCGCGCATCGTGGCCTCCTTAACATTAATTTTAGCAAAACTGAGGTAACCCTGACATTTCCTGACAAGCAAGCAAACCTCTGTGCATCCTGTCTTCTATCCTATTGCGCAGAAGTTTCATATTATTGACTTAACCTGCTTTATTCATGCAATGCTCAAAGTAAACGATGGGGGCTGAGTCAAAACATGATTTAATGGCCGTAACTCGACATTTATGTCGTAAGTTTAAGCTCAAAAATGAGCGACATGAATGTCGCGTTACATGTTTTGACTCGGCCCCTAATCGTGGTGTTGATGAATAAAAGCAGGTTCAATGAGAAGCACACAATTTTTATGAAAAAAAGATGCGCTCTTGTGAAATAATTCAGGCAATAATCTGCAAAATTGCTTATCTTTTCGATTATTTTTTCCTGCGTAATAACAATGGTTTTGGTCATGAACCGAACCAGAAACTTCTAACTATACAAACGCAACTACCACAAATAAATGGAGGAAAGATGCGTAAAACAGGTGCAATTTTATTTACAGGAGTGCTGCTCATGGCTGCCTGCACAACAAAAACCGCCGATGAGAATCCATTTTTTCAAAAATGGACAACACCGTATGGTGTACCGCCTTTTGCCCTGATCGAAGATGCACACTACATGCCCGCATTTCAAAAAGGCATGCAGGACCATTTGGCCGAGATCAAAAAGATTGCCGGCAATCCCGAAGCGCCGACCTTTGCAAACACGATCGAAGCAATGGAAAAATCGGGGGAGCTGCTCACCAAGGTATCGAACGTTTTTTTCAACCTGGTTTCAGCCAATACCAATGACGCTAAACAGGACATCCGACGGGAAATCAGTCCGCTGCTGTCGGCACACAATGACGACATCCAGCTCAATCCACAACTTTTCAAACGGGTAAAAATTCTCTACGAACAGCGCGATGAGCTTGGCTTAACCGGTGAACAACTGCGTTTGCTGGAAAATGATTACAAAGGTTTTATCCGCGGTGGTGCTAATCTTAATGAAGAAGCAAAAACCGAATTGCGCAAAATCAACGAAGAACTTTCCATGCTGACGGTGAAGTTCAGCGACAATGTTCTGCAGGAAGACAATAATTTTGAATTGGTTCTGGAAGAGACTGACCTGGGCGGCCTGCCGGAGGGTGTAAAAGCCGCTGCTGCCGAAGCTGCGACGGAGAAAGGCTATGAAGGCAAATGGCTGTTCACCTTGCACAAACCGAGTTTAATTCCCTTCATTCAGTATTCCGATCGCCGGGACTTACGGGAAAAACTTTACAAAGGCTACATCAATCGTGGTGACAACAATGATGAATTCGATAACAAACAAATTTTTAACGACATTGCCAATCTTCGGGTTCGCAAAGCCAATTTGCTTGGCTATAAAACCCACGCCGACTTCGTTCTCGAAGAATCCATGGCGAAAACACCACAAAATGTCTATAACCTGTTGGATAAAGTCTGGCCGCCTGCTCTGAAAAAAGCAAAACAGGAACGCGCCATGATGCAGAAAATGATCGACGCTGAGGGTGGCGACTTCAAACTGGCATCCTGGGATTGGTGGTACTATGCAGAGAAAATCCGTCAGAAGGAATACGAACTCGACGAAGATGAAATACGGAATTATTATCAAATTGAAAACGTCATCAAAGGCACGTTTATTCTTGCAAATAAACTCTATGGCATTTCCTTCGAAGAGCAAAACGATATTCCGAAATATCACCCGGAAGTAAAAACCTATGTTGTGAAAGATGAAAACGGCGAAATGATCGGTGTTTATCTCTCCGACTGGTTTTACCGCAACAATAAACGCGGTGGTGCCTGGATGAATGAGTTCCGTTCCCAAAGCAATATTGGTGGCGAGCGTATATTACCGATCATCACCAACGTTGGCAATTTTACCAAACCGACGGCAGACACACCGAGCCTGCTCAGCCTGGATGAAGCAGCAACCTTGTTTCACGAGTTCGGTCACGCACTGCACGGCTTGCTCTCCGACTGTACCTATCCATCCATTTCCGGAACCAATGTGCCGCGTGATTTCGTCGAATTCCCCTCACAGGTCATGGAAAACTGGGTACTCGAGCCTGAAATGCTCAAACTCTATGCCTTCCACTACAAAACCGGGGAAGTGATGCCGCAAGCACTCATCGATAAAATCAAAAAAGCAGGTCAATTCAACCAGGGTTTCGCCACAGTTGAATACATGGCAGCATCTTATCTCGATATGGCATGGCACACATTAATAGTGGAAAACGAACGCAATGTGACAACATTTGAAAATGGCGTTTTTGAGCAAATCGGCTTGATTCCTGAGATTATCAGCCGCTACCGCACCACCTATTTTCGTCATATCGTTGGCGGTTATTCCGCGGGATATTATAGCTACTTGTGGTCGGAGGTTTTGGATGCGGATACCTTCGAGGCATTCAAGGAGAACGGTATTTTCGACGCCAAAACAGCGCGTAGCTTCCGCGACAATATACTCTCCCGTGGCGATACCAACGATGCCATGCAAATGTATATCGATTTCCGTGGCCGCGAACCGGAAATTACGCCACTGCTGAAGAAGAGAGGGCTTGAATAAAGCATTATACCAAAAATTATAAGATTATATGGATCGTTCAAAACTCTATGATTATTCAGATGGGAGTAGATTCCTCAACAAATCTGCAAAAGAAATATTTTCAGAGATTGAAAAGAGAAATGTTTGGCATGAAAAAGAATCAGTTTCTGGTTCTGGCTCGTCATTGGTTCAAACAAAAACTATTATTGAAGTCATACCAAAGATTATCAGAGAATTGGGTATAAAAACTATTTTTGATATTCCATGTGGAGACTTTAATTGGTTTAAAGAAATTAATCTATCCAGTAATATTTACCTGGGTGGTGATATCGTCAAGGATATTGTGGACCGAAATAATCAAAAATACAGAAGGAATAATATAAATTTCGTGCAATTCAATATACTTGAAGATATTCAAGAAACAATGGACCTGGTTTTTTGCCGTGATTGTCTTGTGCACTTCTCAACAATGGATATCTGGAAAGCTTTATCAAACATTCAAAAAAGTAATTCAAGATATTTAATGACTACGACATTTACTCGGGAAGTAAAAAACAACGACATAGTGACGGGTGGTTGGCGTCCATTGAATCTTATAAAAAAACCATTTAATTTTCCCAAACCCCTTTTGATTGTTAATGAAAATTGCACCGAAAAAGATGGGATTTTCAGGGATAAGTCCTTAGCTTTATGGAAAATAAAGGAGTTAGTTCTAAAACAAACTTTAGTATAACACATTGCCGAAGCGAGCGCGATTACGGGCTGTGATCCACCGGAAGTTTTGAGGTTTTTTAAGTGGGCGCAGCGCAGTTAACCCAGCCAATTTATTGCGTTGCACCGTTATCCTCGGTGCAACGCAATAATAATATAAATTCTTTTGATGGTGGGGGCACGAATAGACATATCTGCTATCAATAAACGACTTCTCATCAACTCTATTTTTGAGAAAGGTGTACCTTGTTTCTCGGTAACTCACCCCATTGATAGCGTATATTTTCATGAACTTCACATCACAATCCGCTTGCCCAACCGATCACTCTCGATAATCATTTCTATAACTTTCATATTTTCCACTGCATCACTAAGTGACGTAGGCACCTCCGTGTCCTCGAGAATGGCGCGGGCAAATGCATCGGCCTGCAGGGTATACTGGTCGCATTTGTCGAATTTAATTTTCTCCTTCTTGTTTTTTCTCACAAGATGTATTTTGGCCTTTTTATCGTTAGCAGGATTAAATGGTCGCCTGAAGCGTATACTACCTTTGGTTCCCCATATCTGCACAGTCTGATCATCCTTGGCCCGAATTGAGCTAAAAAAGGTGGTCATTCCCTGCTCAAATTCCAGAACACAAGCAGCCATTGTGTCCATGCCAAATTCCGGATGATATTCTATTTTCGCAGAAACGCTTTTTGGCATGCCGCCAAACAAAAACCGGGAAATGGAAATGGGATAACAGCCAATATCCATCAAACAGCCACCGCCATATTCCTTGTTGTTCACAATGCTCGTGGGATCATCATCGAAAAAGGAAAAGGATGCCTGTATGGCTTTGATCTCACCAATGGCACCGCTATCGACCAGTTCTTTCACGCGAACCCACTGTGGATGAAAGCGGTACATAAAGGCTTCCATAATTTTCAAGTCGGGATGTTTTTTTGCCGCTGCAACCAATTTTTCGGCTTCGGCGCTGCTGAGGCCAATGGGTTTTTCCACCAGAACGTGTTTTCCGGCATCCAATGCGTTTATCGCCCACGGCACATGCAAATGATTTGGCAGTGGAATATACACTGCTTCAATTTCTTCATCGGCAATAAGTTCTTCGTACGTACCGTATGCCTTGGCAATATGAAACTTTTCGGCTGTATTTTTCGCTTTCTCATAACTTCGCGAGGCAATAGCCACAACTTCACAGAATTGGCTATTTTGCATGGCAGGGATCACTTGCTCCATAGCAATTGTCGCCGTACCGAGAATACCCCACTTTACTTGTGTTTTCATTCAAGAACCTCGTATTGAACTAAATAGAATTGAACTGTTGGAATTTCCGATCCGATGGTATATTTATTTCTACAACAAGACGACTGGCAACTTTCCTGACTCACTAATTTTATAGCACAACAGCAACCAATAGTGGATTCCGGATAAAAGCATTCCGAAACGTAGTTCGGCGAAGCAAAATGACGAAAAAAAGAGGGGTTGCGGAGGGACACTCAATTGATTTGTATCAATTTCCTTTCTTCTCAAATTTCAGCAAATTTGCCGTACTGAAAATCGAATGACTGCCATTGAAAGGCGAAATCGCTTCCGAGGCCTGCCGGACATCTTCCACGGAAATAAAGGATTTTGGGTTGAATTTTTTTGACATCGCGGTGACAGTGGCAACATCTTTTCGGCGAACGACGGTAAAAATGATTTTCACCGAACCGGTACTTCCCTCCCCATCGATAACCGTTATGCCAAAGCCACTTTCCCTCAATGCCTTAATGAGTTCCTCCGCATCAAAACGGGTAATGATCCGCACAACACGTAACCCTATCGCAACACGCTCTTCAATCCACATCCCGGTAAAAATTCCCGAGGCAAAGCCTGCCGCATAGGCTAAATAACACGCGGGATTATTTAAATTATTAAAAATCTGCCGTATGGCCATGAGCCAAATCAATATCTCGATAAAACCAAGAATAGGGGCAATTTTTTTCAAACCACGCGATAACGTAATAATACGCATCGTGCCCAGTGAAACGTCTGTTACACGAGCAAGGTAGATACCGACGGGTAAAAGCACCCAATTAAATAAATCACTGTTTTCAATCATTCTCTATTTTCTCGTTAAAAGTTGTTCAGCATTTTAAACTTCACAGCATTTTATAAAAGGTAATAAACCACTAAACACGCTAACCACGCGAAATTTTTTTCGCGTGGTTAGCGTGTTTAGTGGTCAAAGAATTGCTTTATTGAATTTTGTAGTTATAAATCCAATGCCTGCGCCAAATCATCGATTAAATCATCGCCATTTTCCAGCCCGACCGAAATACGCATATTGCCCAGTGAAATACCCAGATGTTTGAATTGTTCTTGAGGCAACTCCTTCAGGTAGCTAATCGCCGGAGCATAAATCAGACTTTCATGACCGCCCCAACTGACTCCAATCTGAAAAATTTTCAGACCATTGAAGAAGGTTTTAATTTGATTGAGGTCCTCCATTGCCAACTCAAAACTCAAAAGGCCGCTGAAACCGCTCATTTGCCTGCAGCCAAGTTCGTACTGCGGAAAACTGGCTAATCCGGGATAATTTACTCTTCTGATTTTCGGATGATTTTCGAGAAAAGTCGCTACTTGCATTGCATTTTCCTGGTGCTTCTGCATGCGAATGGGCATGGTGCGCAAGCTTCGTAGAATAAGCCACGCCTCAAAAGGCGCCATTTTTCCACCCAGGAGTTCAAATTCATTTACCGAAATATCGCGTATATCCTGCTCGGAACCGATGATGACGCCGGCAACGATATCGCTGTGGCCGCCAAAATATTTGGAACAGGAATGCACTTCGAGATCGATGCCCATAGCCAGAGGTTTTTGAAAAATCGGCGTCGCCCAGGTATTGTCAATGATCGTTTTCAATCCCTTTTCCTTCGCCAGTTTTGCCACCGCGGCGATGTCCTGCAAACGAAATACGGCGGAAGAAGGGCTTTCGAGATAAATGAGCCGCGTTTTATCAGTGATTGCTTGTACAAAGTCATCGATGTTCTCACCATCGACATACGTTACATCGATATTCATTTTCCTGCGCAGATAAGCATTGAGCAAATTATTGGTCGGGCCGTATATATTTTTCACTGTAATGACATGATCGCCGGGGTTAAGTAAATGCAAAATAGCGGAGGAGATTGCTGCCATGCCCGATCCGAATAATTTTGCGTTTTCCCCACCAGCAAGATTTGCGATTTTTTCTTCCACCAGACTGACGGATGGATTTTTTCCCCGCGTATAAATGAAATTTTTCGTGCGGTCATCAAATGCTGCATCGATGGCTTCCCAGCTCTCGAAAGTGAAAAGGCTGTTTTGAAATAGTGGCGGCACCACGGCACCGTGGTAATCCTGTCGCTTTTCGCCGAAATGCTGCAGTTGGGTTTCGAATTTCTGTTCCGATGACATATCATTTTCCTTTTTGATCGATTTCATGATAAAAACAACCAATACCCAGAATAGCCAATGTAGGGGCAACAATAAAATTGATGAGCGACAGCAGTTGCCAATGCCAGTAATCTGCCCAGGGAACCCCCAATGTTGCCACCATAAACACCGAAGTCGTCGTCCAGGGGACAACACTTTCCAGCATGGTGCCTGTGTCTTCCAGAGAACGCGACAGCACTTTGCGGGGAATTTTCATCTCGTCATATTTCGATAGAAATGCATCGCCAACCACAAAGCTGGTGGCATATTGGTTCGAAGTCATGGAATTGGTGATTGCTGTTGCAAGAAGCGACGCCAGGATGGTAGTTGCACGGCTTTTGGCGAAGAAAAATATCCGGTGGACAACGATGGACATGGCATTGATGTGGTCGATGGCACCGATGTATATAAAAATCATAAAGGCAATGGTGATTGCCTCATTGAGCGCATAAAGTCCACCTCTGTTTGTTAATGTGGCAACAGATTCCGGCACGTTGGCTACCCAAGTGGCCATGTCGGTGTGGTAACCTTTATATAAGGATTGTACAACGTCAGAAATTGTATAATTCTGAAAAATGAGTGCGAGCAGTGCTGCCGCAAGGACGGAAGTGATAAGCGTTGGGATGGGCGGCTTCTTTTTAATTGAGCCATAAAGCACGATGACGGGTGGTAAGAGCAGCGCAATATTGAAATTGAAAATCGAGTGCAGTGCCTCGAGAAACTGCACACCGGAGGCTGTACTCATGGCATTTTGTGCCGGTGGATAGATAAATCCCAGCGCAAAAAAGAGTATCGTCGCCAAAACCGCCGAAGGAATTGTGGTGATCAGCATCGATTGAATGTGATCAAAGAGATCAACTTCTGCAGCCAAAGCCGCAAGATTGGTCGTGTCAGAAAGCGGGGATAATTTATCACCGAAATATGCACCACCAATAACTGCACCGGCAGTTATACCTGCATCGCCGCCGACGGCCCCGGAAATCCCGATTATGACGACACCAATGGTGCCAACTGACCCCCAGGATGTGCCTGTGAGCGATGAAAAAACAACCGGAACTAAAAATGCCAAAACATAGAGAAATGTTGGATTGATAATTTTAATGCCGTAATAGACCAACATGGGAATCGTACCGCAGATCATCCAGCTGGAAATGATAAGCCCTATGGCAAAGAGTATGAAAAACGCAGGAATGGCTTTCGCCAGCTTTTGCACGATGGAATGCTGAATGGCTTCCCATTCGTGGCCCATCCAGAAAAGCACGGTAACCGCAAAGGCCGCGGAAAGGATAAAAACGATTTCTAAAGGGAAGGCTGGTTGCTTGAAAACCAGCGGCCGTACGATTAAACCGTAAACTAAAAGGATCAGTAAAAATAAGACAGGCAACAGAGCACGGAAAAAGGTGGTTTCTTTGATTTTTGGGGATTCGGTCACAGTTGGCTCAATTAGTTTTCGAGTTTTGTAAAGGCATGTTTTAAAAACGTTTTCATCCATTCAATATACTGGGACGTAGACCAACCGCATTCGATTGTCAGTTGTTCCCAATTCTGAATTGATAAAGCAGTCCAAAGCATTTCAATGGCTTTGCTGCGAGTCCATTCCGGAGTTAAGATTTCTTCGCGAATAAACGCATCAATAATGTCCTGACAGGCATTTCGCAAGCAATCCATTTGTTTGTCCCAAGCGGCAGCAATAGCTTCATCTGTCTCACGCGTGCTTAGCATCGCTTTGGCTAATCCATAAATTTCTGGTATGTAATTCCCCCATATTGTAATGCTTTTTTCGAGCAATTCATGCGCACTCGTTATGTTTTGTAATTGCTGCAGCCGGTCATTTAATCCTTTGACTTCATCCACATAAGCAGTTGTTGCAATCATTAATTCGGTTCGTGAGCCAAAATGCAGGTAGACAGCTTGTCGTGAAACACCTGCAGCTGCAGCAACATCTGCCAGACGTACACCTTGCCCGCGCTGTTGCTCCATTAAGTGCCATGTTACTTCAAGAATTCGAGTTCGTGTATCCTTATTTTTACTTGACATGGCGTCAATTTACACATATTTCAGATAATGTCAAATAATTTTACTTGACATAATGTAAACTATATTTTACTTTACTCTGCGTAAAGTAAAATATTTCCACCCAAGCTTCACAATACGAAATCGGAAAGCAGCACACAATCCCCAAAACAATTTGATTTTCCACACTAATAGAAAAAAAAGGAGATGACATGAAACGCACTACAAGAAGAGAATTTATCAAAAAATTGATAACTGCAACCGGAGGAGCAATCGGGATTGCGGCAATCGGATCGGATTTTTTAGTACCCAGCTCTGCATACGCCCAAGATATAAAATTTCCGGAAGCGAACTGTGGTGAAAAATCCACTGCACAACAGAAAATATTAATTACCTATGCCAGCCAATTTGGGACAACAGGTGAAATAGCAAAAGCTATGGGAGAGGCTATGTGTCAAGAAGGGGCAATTATAGAAACGAAGTGGATTCAAAATGTAATTGATTTGCAAAGCTATGATGCAGTAGTTATAGGATCGGCCATCCACTATGATGGATGGATGTCTGAAGCGGAAGAATTTGTAAAAACCAACCAAAACATCCTAAGCAAAGTACCTGTAGCGTACTTTTTTTCCTGCCTGACTTTATCGAAGCAAAACGAAAAAGCACGACGAAAAGCACAAACCTATGCAGATAAAATAGCTAACCTTGTTCCGAAAGTGAAACCGGTTCTGGTGGGACAATTTGCCGGAGTCCTCGATTATGGGAAAATGTCTTTTCTTACTCGCACTTTTGCAAAAGGCATCATGAAAATAATGCAGGTCAAGGAGGGTGACTATCGTAATTGGAATGCGATTCAGACCTGGGCGAAGGATGTACATTATGAGCTATCCGCAAGACGAGCATAATCGTTGGCGTGGATGCCAGGAATCATTTGCACTGCCAGGTACCATCCGTATCTCGTGATTATTAAATAACAAAGAATGAATTCGAACATAAAATTAAATTTTTAAAGGAGGTATACATTGAAACTCATCGTTTTCGGACCGACGGGTGGCACCGGCCATCAACTTGTCGAACAAGCGTTTGAACAGGGACACGAAGTAACGGCATTTGCACGCAATCCAGAAAAACTCCGTTTGCAACATGAAAAATTAGAAGTCGTCCAGGGTGATGTATTCGACACAAGTTCGGTCTTGCAAGCTGTAAAGGGACATGATGCCGCATTATGTTTGTTGGGGACGCCACCTTTTAACAAGAAAATGGTGCGGGCTATCGGAACGAGGAACATTGTTCATGCGCTGGAGAAAAGCGGGATTAAGCGTTTCCTCTGTCAATCATCATTTGGAGTTGGTGACAGTCGTGACCTCTTGCCATTTCATTATAAATATCTTATCGCTCCACTTATGTTGCGAGCCGTTTTTAAAGATCACGAAATCCAGGAAGAGTATATCAAAGCAAGTGAATTGGATTGGACAATTGTCCGGCCTGCTGTCTTAACGAATAATAGTCGCACAGGCACATACGTCCATGGTTTTACTGAGCCTAACAAAACACTCACATTCAAAATTTCCCGTGAAGATGTAGCGGAGTTTATGTTAAAACAGTTGATGGATGATACCTATTTGAAGAAATCGCCCAGTGTTTCTTGCTGAAAACATTCTCCAAGCCATTGAAAAAATTAAATTAAAACTACAAATTTCATGATGGGATTTCTTTCGAGGCGATACGATTGATATCCCTCGTTTCCAAAATCTGGCTACCAGGATTTTCACGCACTACATTGAGCATTGCCTGGCCAACCCGTTCGGTTGTGGTGACAAAATTTGGGAAAAGTGCATTCCAAATAGGGAATAAAAAACCAAAAACATTGTACATAAACTGATAGATGCATGTTCTGGATTTTACGCCTTTCATCGGCTGTATATAACCTGGGCGGAACATGTATGCAGCTTTAAAAGGCATTTTGAGCAATGCGTTTTCCGTCTTACCCTTTACTCGCGCCCACATGGTGCGCCCTTTTTCAGAGCTGTCCGTTCCCAGTCCGGAAACATAACAAAAAGTCAAATCATCATTCTTTTGCAAAACCGTTTTTGCAAAATTCATGGTTAAATCATAAGTGATGCGGTTGTATTCAGTTTCGCCCAGTCCTGCGGATGAAATTCCCAGGCTGAAAAAACAGGCATTGTACCCGCTCAATTCATTCTCGATCCCCGAAAGAGCGAAAAAATCCTGGACGATAATTTCTTTGAGTTTTTTATGCGTGATCCCGATAGAACGGCGATTCACCACAAGAACGGATTCGACTTCCGGGCTATCCAGACATTCCAGTAAAATACCATGGCCAACCATGCCACTGGCGCCGGTGATGAGTGCTTTAATTTTCATTTGGTTATCCTCGTGTTTTCCCACAAGGGGCAAGGCGACAAAATGCTATTCAACATTTGAAGTAGCCCAGGCCCATGTGGCCTGATTGTATGTAAATGCACAGTCTGTTTTCGTTAAAAAAAGGAATATATTTATAGATTTCGAATATCCACACATTTTTTCATCATCACACAGAATTCTTTGCCAATCAGACAAGCCCACAAGTAGTTTTTCAGTTGTGATTCTGCTACTCAATTACTAATTTCGCTTTTCGATGGCTGTCCAAGCGGAACGCTATCCCAATCCAGCGGATATCCACACCATCAAAAAGGAATAAACCATGTTTAGTTTTTTGCCCGCACCACTTCTGGGGATGACATCAATCATTTATATCAGCGTAAATACAGTCGTTTGGAGTGTATTACTTTACGTCGCAGTTTTACTAAAGCTCCTCAGTCCCATGAAAAGCCTCCGTCATTTTTTTGCACAGGTGGCAACATTGTGCGCCAAACTCTGGGTGGATTGCAATAATTTTCTTTTCAACAAAATTCACGACATGCACTGGGATATTACAGGACTGGAAAAGCTGGATAAGAAGAAATCCTACTTGCTCATGAGTAACCATCGCTCATGGACCGATATTTTTGTCCTGCAAAACATTTTTAATCGCCGTATTCCCTTTCCAAAATTTTTTCTGAAACAGGAATTGATCTGGGTACCATTTTTAGGGCTGGCCTGGTGGGGACTCGATTATCCTTTCATGAAACGTTATTCAAAAGAAAAACTGGAAAAAAAGCCCCACTTGCGTGGTAAGGACATACAAACCACACGTAAACAATGTGAGAAATTTAAAAGTTCGCCGGTTTCGATTATCAATTTTCTCGAAGGAACACGTTTTAATTTTGAGAAGCGGTCAAAACAGCAATCTCCGTTCACCCATCTGCTTAAACCGAAAGCGGGTGGGGTCGCGCTGGTACTTTCCAGTATGGGCGACTATCTCACCAATATTCTGGATATCACCATCGTCTATCCTGGCAACAATCCACCGCACAGATTCTGGGATTTGCTAAAAGGAAAAATCCCTAACATCACCGTGCGGGTGAATACGTTGCCAGTACCAGAGAATGTCGTTGGTAAAAATTACAGCGAAGACCACAGTTTTCGTGAAAACTTCCAGGATTGGATTAATGATTTGTGGATCAAGAAAGATGAACAGATCGAAAAGATAATCGCAAAATATTCCAGAAGTAAAAAAGAATAACCAGCAAATCTAATACAGATCAGTGTCGCATCACACTATGAAAAATCAGGCAGGGCAATCTTCGGTTCGACAGCATCGACAACAATTGATTCGCACCCGTTGAAGCGGGCAAAAGCTCGTATCTTCTCCATAAAAACCGGTAAGAATGCTTCAAATTCCTTAAATTCCGGCTCAAATATAAGCTTGAGAATTCGCAAGGTTTTTGTCTTCCTTTCCGCTTTTGCATCGATACGGGCAACGAAATTATCTCCCCAGAGAACAGGCAACACAAAATAACCATAAGTGCGTTTCGCGGCGGGTACATAACATTCCAGCGTGTACTCGAAATCGAACAACTGTTTCATTCGCTCGCGTTGAATAATGAGATTATCGAACGGGGAAAGGATATGAATGTGGGATTCATGTGACTTTTCGGATTCACTTTGCTCAAGCGTTGCCTGCCGGATAAAATATACTTTGCCGGGATCTGCTTCCAATTCAACAGAAACCACTTCCTTCGTTTCTCTTAATTCCTCCAGGGCATTTTGAAGATTGTCTCTCCCAGCCATTTGCAGATCACTATCCCGACTGGCACCGGGTTGCAGGAACTTCAGGATTTCCCGATTGCTGGCAATGCCCAACGCATCGAGGGAACGTCGCACGAGGAAATGACTGATTTCGTTATCATCGGGCATTCTCGTATCCAGATCAGACGGTAAAACACGCTCCCGCAGGTCATAATACTTTTGGAACTTACGCCGCTCCGTAACCATTAAATCACCTTGCCAGAACAGCAGTTCGAGAGCCATTTTCGCAGGCTTCCAATCCCACCAGGTGCCCCCTTTCCGGTCCTCCGGCGACTCAAAATCTTTGGCACTCAGCGGGCCTTCATGTTGAATGCGTTTTAAAATCCCGGGAAGCAAAGGGCGGCATTTATCCAATCTGTCTTTTGTCCATTTCCCGGAGGGATTGGCAAAATTCTTCATTTTCGGCAGATAATACCGGTAATCTTTCATTGGCAAATACGCCATTGCATGGCCCCAGTATTCGAATACTTTACGATCTTTCGCTTGAAGATCATGCAGCATTTTTTCTTCATAATCCGGTCGCCGCACCCATAGACTATGGTGATGTGCACGATTTATCACGGCTATTGTGTCGATCTGAATGTAGCCCAGTTGGTCAATCACCTCCATTACACCTTTTTTGCCAGGCGACAACCGACTCTGGCCATCGAGAAGTTGCGAATTGAGTATGATATTGCGGGCAGATTTTATCGAAAGTTTCGTTTTTTTCATGTGCTCCCTTTGCGATGATGAATTACGACTGATTCTCCCAACACTACCTCACAATCCAGAATGGAATATACTCCGTATCATCTCGCCGGGCTTGTTCGGATTTATAGCTATATTTTTTACCAATGATCAAACGGTGCAACCCTGTTTTGAGGGAATCGGTTTGGATGACAGTTAAAAAACCCGGCTCTTCGCCATGGGGATGAATGTAGAATAAAAATTCCACGTCCTGTAAAACACTCTCATCAATCCGGACTTCGTAAAGATCACGAACACATGCAAGTATTGCAGTCATATTTTCATCCAATTCAGCCTCATTCATTTTATTCAATTGGGTTGAATCTGCATTAAATACGACTGTTCCCTTAAATGCAAGGCCGCGGGATTTTAATGGAAGTAGTCCACTGCAATATTTCAGCAAACTATCGTTTTCTGCAATTTGATAGGGAATGAAAAGCTCAAAATAATCCTCGGTAATGACTTTTTTCGAAATCACAGAACCCTTGATATACCGTTCAGGATCGAGTGTTTCGGTGTAGTGTTTTTTTGATATTTTAAACTGTGCTGCTTGTGTGGCAAGGGGGAAATAAATTCTTTCATCATAACGAGTTATAAAATAGCCAAGACTAATAAAAAGGTAAAGCGTGAGTATTGTCGCAATGACTTTTCGCGGCACGTTGCTGATCAACGTGTAATAAATCGACTGGTAAAAAGCGAAGCCGGTTACAAAGCGAAAATAAGCAGAAATATAATAATAAGGCCGGGCAAACCAATTCCATTTAATCTTTTTCAAAATGCCTAATGAAAGAAAATCAATGGCCACCAGAATACCGAAGAAAAAATAAAGCAAAACCCAGAAAATAGTATACGACGCTCCAACAGTGTGACGGGCACTTTCCGGAAGCAAAGCTATTGGCGAAACGACAAGGGCGAGGGAGAGAAAGTAAAAGGTTATGGAGATAAAAATAAATATAAGCAAAAAAGTAAAAGCAAATACCGCACTACAAATTCGGTCTATGTGAACCGCGGAATGTTCGAGATTTTGTAATTTTTTCTGCAAATAGTTTTTAAAGCGAGGATGAAAATTCAGTTTCTCCAGATTAACCCCCTCGGGGAATACAGAATTCAATCCGACGATACCAATCCAATAGCCGCGCAGAATAATATGGAGTCCCAGGTTGAAGGACATGATGTATGTCGCAATAATCAAACTAAATCCCAGGGGAATTAGCGCCCGGAAAAATGGATTACTCACTGTCGCCTCAATGGGTGATAAAAAATGCACAAGAGAATCCGGTACACGCAACAAGACCAAAAGTGCAAATCCGACAATGAGCAACTCCATCTCCCAACTCCGGGTATGCAATTGTCTCACCCAGTTCAACTCAAATTTCTCTTTTTGCGAACTCATTCACCGCCACCCGTTTTCCGGTTATCATATAATAAAGTAAATAGATAAATGCTCCCATCGTCACAATAGCCGCGAGTTCAAAAACATATTTTACATTTCCGATTTGCCCAGCATAAATGTACCCTGTCAGCCATGCCCCAACGCCAATACCGATTTCCAAAGCGATATAGAGTGTTGCCATGGAACGGCCCAACATATTTTTATCACTCAAATCAATTGCCCAGGCGAAAATGGCTGGTGTCAGGCCACCGACACTGGCGCCGAGCAAAAGGGCACCAGCAATAAATTTAAATTCAGTGTCGGCAAATGCAATAAAAATAAAGGATAGCATAGTTGCCACAATATTGAACAAAATCACTGGCTCCCGTCCAAGCCGGTCCGACATCTTACCCATAAAAACTCGAACAAACAGGGAAGACAAAGTGAAATAACTAAAAAACAGACCTTTATTACTCACATGGAGATGTTCACTTAAATCAGGTGTAATAGTTAAAATAACACCGAATCCATACACACTGAATAACATAACGATCGCAGCAGGCAAAACGTGATGGGTGTAAATATCATAACGGTTAATTCGCAACAAACCGGGGCGAAAACGGTGTTTCCCAGGTAAAGTCTCCTTCATGTGAAACAAGATAAAAACGCTTAGAAAAGCAAACCCCGATGAGGTGTAAAACATCGCTTGCATACCCCAATGCTGGGTGATCAAACTCCCTAACAATGGTCCGAGTGCAATACCAATACTGCTAAAAAACCCTAACACTCCCATAGCTTCCCCACGGCGATCATGAGGTACGATATCCGCGACATAAGCCGCAGTTCCTGTTGGCTTAAATCCAGTGGAAAAGCCGTGCAGAAGGCGAAGCGCCAATAAAGCCAGTACAGAATTAACAAGGGGGTAAAGAAAACCACAGATCACACATACAAATGCACCAACCAGCATTACCGGAACCCGACCAATCGTGTCTGCAAGCTTACCACTGAATGGGCGTGAGATCCCAGCGGTAACGGTAAACAATGCAATGAGATAGCCAATATACTTTTCTCCGCCCATGCTGGCTAAATACCCAGGCAATTCGGGTATGAGCATGTTGAAACTTGAAAAGAAAAGGGAACCGCTGAGGCAGAGTAAAATAAATTGGAGTGTAAAAAGTGATTTTTTCATAACTTAAAATGCGTTCATTGCGACAGCCCGGGCAACTGCTTGACCATCCAGTGCTGCCGAGACGATCCCACCGGCATAGCCCGCGCCTTCACCTGCAGGGTACAGGTTTGCGATATCGACGTGTTGGTACGAATCCCGGTCACGGGGAATACGTACCGGAGAGCTCGTGCGTGATTCCACACCGACGACATTTGCTTCTGAGGTGAAATATCCACGATATTTTTTACCAAACTCCTCAAATGCACTTTGCAGACGCTGGGCGATTGGTGCAGGAAGCATTTCGTGCAAGGGTGCACTATAAATGCCCGGAATGTAGGATGCGGGGGCAAGATCGGTAGAAAGTTTACTCGCAACAAAATCCGACATACGTTGTGCAGGCGCTTTTTGCGAGCCGTCCCCCCGACTGAAAATTGCCTTCTCAAGGTGCTCCTGATAACGTAAACAACGCAATTCACCATGCTGCTGGAATTCCCGGGCATCCTCTGGCTCGACTGCGACAACCATACCCGAATTGGCAAATTTCGAATCCCGTTTCGCCATGGACATACCATTGACAACGATTTCCCCCGGTGCTGTTGCAGCCGGGACGATCAGTCCTCCAGGGCACATGCAAAAAGAGAAAACGCCACGGTTCGCAACTTGTGTTACCATTTTATAGCTAGCTGCCGGTAAATATGGATCGCGCGGCTTTTGATGGTATTGCAATTGATCGATAAGCTCCTGGGGATGTTCGATACGTATGCCCATAGCAAAGGGCTTTGCCTCAATGCGGATACCTTTATCCTGTAAGAGATAAAAAATATCCCGAGCAGAATGCCCCGTGGCCAAAATGACTGCCGAAGCTGTATGCTCCGTTTCCTTGTTGACGATTACCCCTCGCACGGAGTTTTGTTCCAGGATTAAATCCGTTATCTTTGATTCAAAATGAACTTCGCCACCCCATTTTTCAATTGTCTCACGAATTGCTGTGATAATTTGAGGAAGCCGGTTGGAACCGATATGCGGATAGGCATCAAAAAGGATATCTGGATGTGCGCCGTGTTCAACTAAAATTTGCAAAATATCTTTTACCGGGCCGCGTTTTTTTGAGCCTGTATAGAGTTTCCCATCGGAATATGTCCCCGCGCCACCTTCGCCAAAGCAATAATTCGAATCCGGATTGATGAGACTAAACTGTTGAATTAATCGTAAATCACGCCTCCGCGTTTGAACATCTTTTCCCCGGTCAAAAACTACAGGTTTGATACCGGCTTTAATGAGTTCCAGGGCTGCAAAATAACCCGCCGGTCCTGCACCAACAACGATGACTGATTTTTCATGCGTAACCGGTCCAAGCTCTGACAAGAATGAGCTTTGCGGTGCAGGATTCTCACCGATAAAGACCTTTAATCTTAAAAGTACCTTTGGTTCCTTGCTCCGCGCATCAATTGAACGCCGCAGTGTTTGCACTTGATTTATATCTTCAACAGCAATCCGACATGTGGCCGCCGCCATTTGTTGAATTACCTGATCATTTTGCGCTTGTGCCGGTGTACATTTTAGCTCGATTTCTTTAATCATTTTTCCCTGATTGCATAGATTAGGTTCTTTTTTTCTTGAAACAAACGTGGGATAATACAAAAAAGAATAGTGAGATGCGATTAATTTTATCGTTAATACTTACGAGCCTTTTTTACTCCTGGTATTCATGTATCGCCTTGGGTTCGCCATGATTAGTGGATTTCCCCTTCGCAATCCGGGTATTGATAAATGCCGATAATTCATAAGTCGTTCTTTTTGAAAATTAAAAATATTTATGAGAAATCTCTTGAATTAATGCTACTAATATTGTAACTCTTTATGCGACCACCTTCTTTCATCACTGATTTATCCCCTGCAAAACATCCCGCAAATTTCTTCCGCAGAAGGATCCTTATGTACGTTTATTCAGGATGAACTTATGCGTGCGCTTATTACTATTTCTCTCCTTTTTCTGTGTCATGCAACCCAGGTAAATGCAAAAATTCACTACGTCCCGACCGATGTTCGATCCATTCAAACGGCGATCGATACAGCCAGCGTTGGTGATACTGTTATCGTATCCCCAGGAAATTTTCAGGAATCGTTGCGTATCGAAAAACGATTGATTATTCGCGGTTCAACGAATGAAAAAAACGCTACAAGTATTATTACAAGGTCTGGTATAACAAATCGACTTATCATTTTTTCTGGTGCAGGAGCAGACGGTTGTGAATTGAGCCATTTCTCGATTGAGAATACATCAGGAGGCGCCATAGTTTGTGAAAATGCCAGTCCACTCCTCACGAATCTTAATTTATACAAGAATAGTTCTTCAGAAAATGGAGGAGCAATTTTATGTATAAATGCCTCACCTCTAATTCAAAATACAACGCTTCGGGAAAACCAATCTCTCAACAAGGGTGGTGCAATTGCAATCACTGGAAAATCGAATCCACTAATTGAGAACTGCAATTTTTATGAAAACACGAGCACTGCAGGCGGCGGAGCGATCGCCTGCTTCGATGGTGCCCAGTTTCAACTGATCGATTCACAAATCGACAGCAATTGCGCATGTGGTGAGGGTGGAGGAATTTATGTCTCCGGAAATGCTACTTCCGTTGTTAAAAATACGCGCTTTTCAAAAAACTCTGCAACGCGCGGTGGCGGAATCGCACTTCGTCAAGGCACTCTTCGGTTGGCGAATAACACGATAACTGATAATTTTGCAACTGATTGTGCAGGTGGGATATATTGCAGTGAATCAACAATGATTTTCGATTCCCAGGATAGAAGTGACCTATACTTTAATTCAGCACGAATCTTTAAAGATATCTTCACCGACGTTCCTTTATCCATCTATCTCAATTCATTTACTGTTTTAAAACCGACGAGTTATTATGCCTCAATTCTCTCCAAAATACAATTTTATGTAAAATATGGCAAAATAGCTCAAATTGAGGGAGAACTTCATGTAGCAGCAAATCCAGCTGAGGCAAAAGATCCTGAAAAATTTGCAACCATCGATGAGGCTCTGGCGAGAGTTTACGCAGCTCCCCTTACTCCGGCGATCATTCATTTGCCGGATAAACGCATTGTTGTTGCACCGGCAAAGGAAGGTTGGCCGCTATTTATTCCCGATTTTGTCACATTACAAGGAGCTGGTTCAGACAAAACCATTTTGGACGGAAACAACCATAATGCCCTCATTCACCTGGAAAATATCGAAGGTGTGAAAATTCGTGATCTGACGCTAACGAAAGGTTTTGCTGAGAATGGTGGCGGCATCCACTTTAAAAACAAATTCGTTTCAAATGATACTTCGGTTGTCTTCAGCAATCTCATTATCACACAAAATGAAGCCAAAGGTCTTGGTGGGGGTGTTTATCTTTCCCATGCAAATGCAAAGTTGGAAAATGTACGCATAGAGAAAAATAAAGCACATGATGGCGGTGGAATGGCTATTAATCTGGGAATCCCTGTCTTTTTGAGAGAAGAAGGGAAAAAATGCTGTATTTGCAATAATACAGCTTCACAAAACGGCCAGGACTTGTACTCGCCGTCCACATACGTCAATGTGTATTTAGAATGTTTTACGCTCCATGTTCCAACCGTAAAGGAAATTTATCCGCTTGAAAATTTTACTATAATTATCGAAAAACCGTGTTCCATGAGCACAGATTTTAATCAAATTGCTCTTGAGCAGACACAATCGCTTTTTCAAAGTATCTATCCCAATCCGCTCACATCAGCAACGACGATTGAATTTTCGCTCCCCGAAGATGGAAGAACGGAAATTCGGGTGTTTAATATTTTAGGACAAACCACGAGTATTATTTTTCAAGGTTCTTTGAATAAAGGATGGCATCGATTAAAATGGACTGCAGATTATTTGGAAAGCGGTATCTATTTTATTCAAATCTCGAACGGACATCGACAAACAACAAAACGCTGTGTTAAAATTAATTGATTTTGCATGATTTAGCGAATATTTCCAATTCAAAACTTGTATCCCAGAGATGAAGACACTATATTGCACGACTTTTTCTGAGAATTCTAACGCACAAAAATGAGGTTATTATGAGCAGCAAGCAATGGGATGCAAGCCCCGAAATGGAAATTGATAAAACTAAAAAATACACTGCGACCCTCGAAACGGACAAAGGGAATATCGTTATCGAGTTAGCACCACAACACGCGCCACGAACAGTTAACAATTTTGTTTTTCTTACCCGGCAAGGTTTTTATGATGGTGTGACTTTTCACCGTGTCATTCCCAACTTTGTAATTCAGGGAGGCGATCCAACGGGCACAGGAATGGGTGGCCCTGGTTATAATTTCGAAGACGAATTTGAGGGCAATCCATTGGTACACGAAACAGGCGTCATCTCCATGGCCAACGCCGGTCCGAATACCAACGGTAGCCAGTTTTTTATTACTCACAGCCCACAGCCGCATCTAAACGGCCGGCACACGGTGTTCGGGAAAATCACCAGCAGTCAGGTCATCGTTGATTCAATTCGTCAGGGTGATGTAATGGTCAGTGTAACGATAGAAGAAGTCTGATCGAACGACTGAACAGGTTCGGAAAACTCGAAATTATAAATAAAAAGGCGTGAGCATTGTTATTTGCAACTCACGCCTTTTTATTTTTCGTTATAAGATTATACTAATGTCCCTTTTTTTTGCTCACATCCAAATACCTCATTATTTAGTTCGTATATTCATAAAAGACTGATGGAGATATGAAATCAAAAGAATCCATTTCACAACTAAAAAAATGCCAATCATTTTATCGAAAAGAGATTTGACTCAATCTTCTGTTTTAATCTGCCGAATTTTGCTTATTAGTATTATTTTTTTGCCGAAAAGCTTGTTTCTTTCAAGGTTTTTTATTAGAATTATTGATTCGTTGGTAATTCTATAAATCATGTTACATACGAGTATCGACGAAAGCAAGAAAACAAAATCAAACTCAATAATTTTAGTTATTTAAAAGTAAAAAGATTAGGATACACAGATATTTATTCTTATTAGTTTTTTTTCTGTAGATAACGTCTGAAGCTCAAATAAAAATACGTCAAAAACATCTATTTAAAGATCATGATTTTGTGAACCAGTTAACCATAAAAGAAAAAGAATGCAGATATGAGAAAAGTTAGCGCAGAAGAAGCCGTAAAAGTGATTAAATCGGGCGATCGTGTTTTTATACACAGCATCGCTGCTGCCCCACACGCGCTTATAGACAGTATGATCGCAAGGGCGCCAGAATTAGAGGACGTGGAAATAGTTCAGATACATACGGAAGGTGAAGCGAAATATGCAACGCCGGAATATGCAAATACTTTCCGAACACATGCCATGTTTGTGGGGGCTAATTTACGCAAAGCAGTTCGCGAAGGATACGCGGACTACATCCCTGTTTTTCTAAGTGAAATTCCAAGCCTGTTTCGCCGTAAAATTCTCCCATTAAATGTCGCACTGGTACAGGTTTCGCCGCCGGACAAACACGGGTACTGTTCCCTCGGTATCGCCGTCGATGTTTCTGCCGCCGCTGTACAAACGGCAGATTTTGTTGTGGCGCAAATTAATCCGAATATGCCACGCACCCATGGTGATGGTCTTATTCATGTAAATAAAATTGACTACTGCATTGATGTGGACACTCCTCTTTCCGAACAAGGTGGTAACGTCCTTTCGCCAATTGAAATAACGATTGGTAAGCATTGTGCCGAGCTCATCGACGACGGTGCCACACTGCAAATGGGGATTGGTGCTATTCCCGACGCTGTGCTTAATGCACTGACAAATCACCGCAACCTCGGCATCCATACCGAAATGTTTTCCGATGGTTTAATTCCTTTGGTCGAAAAAGGGGTAGTTAACGGTGTTAAAAAGAAAGTTCATCCTGGCAAAATCGTCGGTAGTTTTATTATGGGAACCAAAAAACTCTACGAATTCGTGGACGATAATCCGGAAGTACTTTTACTCGACGTGGCCTACGTAAATGATACCGCAGTTATCCGACGCAATCCAAAGGTTACGGCTATTAATAGTGCCCTTGAAGTTGATTTAACCGGCCAGGTTTGTGCTGATTCTATTGGACCGGTCCAATATTCGGGTGTCGGAGGCCAAATGGATTTCATGCGTGGTGCATCGCTTTCCGAAGGTGGTCGACCAATCATTGCGCTTCCCTCCACAACACGCAAAGGCATTTCACGAATTGTTTCTTTTCTCAAGGAGGGTGCCGGTGTTGTTACAACACGAGCACACGTTCATTATATCGTGACTGAGTATGGTGTAGCGAGACTTTACGGCAAAAGCTTACGTCAACGTGCCAAAGCCATGATCAACATCGCGCATCCGAATCACCGCGAACAATTGGAAAAAGAAGCAAACGAACGCTTTAAACATCTCTATAAATAAGCGTACCATTTTAAAAAGCCGTTATTAACCCAATTTTATTCATGCATTGCAGTGAATTACCAAGGGACAGGGGATATCCCCTGTCCAATATTTGGTGATTATGAATTAAACAAACAAAAAAATACGGCTTTTTATATTTTATCCATGGCACTACTCACCACTTAAAAATAACTTGAAAATTGAAACAAATAGTTTAATTTTACGCATGACCGAACAGTCGGTAAAAATAATATCTGTAATTGATCGCCCGGAAGGAGTTCTCTAATGCGCGAAAACTTACTCAAAATGATTGCCCGAACTGCGGAAAAACGTGCTGGTTTCATGCTTCTCATCGCCCTCCTCATCACAGTAATCGCCTCCGGTTTCGCAAGCAAATTACAATTGACGATGCACTTTAAAAATTTAATGCCGCAAAACCACCCAATGGTCAAAGAGTTCAATCAGGTCATTGATGATTACGACACGGCTTCTATGATTATTATTGCCGCCCAGGGCAATGAACAGGATTTGAAAAACTTCGCCGACAATATTGCCGTCAAAGTGGCAGCTTTGGATAAATTTATTAATCGCGTTGACTACAAACTCGAACGCGATTTCATTCTCACACATGGCTTCAAACTGCAAAAAGAGAAAGACCTGAAAAACAGTCGTGATTTATTTAAGGATCTTAGTCTTTTACCATGGTTAAAGCATCTGAATGACAACTTTGAAAAAACATGGGTTCAGGATGACGAAAGTATATCCACAAGTGAAAAAGAAAATAACGCTGTGTTATTTTTAGATGGTATCAAATTTTGGTTACAAACTCTTGAAAGTTACACCGAGTCGGATTCAAATTCGACCTCTGACACCGCACGAATGGCAGCAGAACGTATCCTCATCGGGGATCAATATTTCATCTCCGGTGATAAAAAAATGCTGCTGCTGTTCGCCCAACCCACTTTTACAATCAACGAAATTGACAGAGTAATAGAAGTTGAAAACAATGTAGACTCACTTATCGCAATCGAAGCCGCTAAATATCCAGGAATGTTTGCAGGAACAACCGGCATGTTTGCGCTCTCGCGCGATGAAACAGTTGCCGCCAGTGAAGACATGTATATAACCTCGTTGGTTGCACTTGTGCTCATCCTCGCCTTGTTTATCATCTCCTTTCGCATGTGGGTCGCACCGTTACTTGCAGGCATAAGCCTGACAATCGGCATCATCTGGACTGCTGGATTTGCTGCGCTCACAGTCGGCAGCCTGAATATTATGACCTCCATGTTTTCCGTCATTCTCATCGGGCTGGGCGTGGATTTTTCGATTCACCTCATTTCGGTTTATTCGGAGAAGCGCACACAAGGGAATAATGTCGGCGAGGCGTTGGAAATGGCCTTACTTAAATCAGGCAATGGTATCATCACAGGTGCCTTAACAACAGCTGCCGCCTTTCTCACTTTGATGATTTCGGAAAGCGCCGGCATGTCAGAATTCGGTCTTGTTGCAGGAAGTGGTGTCATCTTTTGCATGCTTGCGACAATCACCATTCTTCCTGCCATGCTGGTTTATCGGGATAAATTATTGGATAAATTTCGCGGCGGAAAAACCTTACCACCAGCACCGCAATTCAAATTTCTGGGCACCGTTGGGAATGCCATTTCTCATCGTCCGGTGCTTGTACTTATCTTCCTTACTTTAATTACCATTGCCCTCTTTTATTCTGCGATGCACATTACCTTTGATTATAATTATCTGAATATGGAACCAGTCGGCCTCACGTCCATAAAATTGCAGCACGCGATGGAAAAAGAATTCAATGTCACACCAGATTTCGCCATCGTCACAGCATCCTCCGTGGAAGAAGCACGAAAATTAACAGATGCAGCAAATGACTTGAAAATGATTGGAATGGTCACAAGTATTTCGCAATATCTACCGTCGCAGGAGGAGCAGAAGAAACGACTTCCAATCATTCAGGAGATCAAAAAATCACTCCAGGACAACAACAGAATTACGCCCTTAAACAAAACCGGATTTGACAATTACCTCGATGAACTTAACCGGTTGGAAGATAACATTGTCGAGTTGGCACAACTGGCATTTTTGGGTGGACAGGATAGAGTCGATAAAAAATGCAAAGAAATTGTTGGTGATCCTGAGGCAGATAATTCATCATCGCTTTTAAGTACGCTTGCACAAAAATTAAAAGTCAATCCACCACAAGCCATCGAGCGTTTAAACACCTTTGAGAAGTATTTTGCACCACATTTTCGTGAACTAGCTCTGGGTATGGCCACAACCACACCCATCACCCTGGACGATTTACCGCAGAATATTAAAAGCCGGTTTGTTAGTAAAAGTGGCGAGAAGTTTCTGGTTACAATCTACCCCAAAGAGCAAGTATGGAACCTGGAATTTCTTAAGCGTTTTACTGAACGCATGCAGAAACTCGATCCGCGTGTAACAGGCGTGCCACCAATATTTTACGTGCTCATTGATATTATTGCCCGTGACGGACGCATAGCCGCCGGCTTAACTGTCGCTGTCGTCTTTCTCCTCTTGCTGATCGATTTTCGAAATTTCCGCTCCGCTATCTTTGCAATGATCCCACTCCTCACAGGAGCGATTTGGATGATTGGAACGATGCAGCTTGTCGGCTTGCAATTAACAATGGTTAATCTCATGGGATTGCCTTTGATCATCGGAATCGGCATTGACGATGGCGTGCACATTTTGCACCGATATGAAATTGAAGGAAAAGGCCATATTCGAGAGGTTTTCTCGAGTACAGGCAAGGCTGTATTCCTAACCTCACTCACAACGATGCTGGCTTTTGGTTCTCTGGTTTTCGCCACTTACAGGGGATTGGGCAGCCTTGGCATCGCGCTTTTCATCGGCGTCGGCACATGCTTTCTCACTTCGGTTATCATCATGCCGGCCCTATTAGGATTGATGGAAAAAATAGGGAATAGCAAAAAATAAGAACAAGAGAAGCTGCAGAATTTGATATTACTACCAATCCTGACGAAACAACCCAAATTCCATCAGCTTCCCGCTAGCGAAAATTTACCAGAAAAAGAAAAATGCGACCATTTGGAAAGGACAATAAAATGAAATCATTCCTATTTGCGATAGTGGCTTTTGTACTTTGCAGCACTCTTGTTTACGCTCAATCTCTCTCCCCGAAAGAAATCATTAAAAAAATAGATGACACCGAACGCATCACCTCAAGCAAAGGTAGTACACGACAGATTATCACCACCTCCAGCGGCCAAAAGCGAACGCTTGAAATGGATTACTGGTCACGCGACCGCAACGACAAGCAGCTCATGCTTTACACAGCCCCGAAGCGTGTCGAAGGCGACAAAATTCTCATGCTCGATGAAGGAAACGATATCTGGTTTTACACCCCGAAAACCGACCGTGTGCGCCATCTTGCCAGTCATGCACGTAAACA
Source organism: Deferribacteres bacterium (assembly GCA_020633655.1). GTDB lineage: Bacteria > Zhuqueibacterota > Zhuqueibacteria > Zhuqueibacterales > Geothermadaptataceae > Bioreactorimicrobium. The sequence goes on along the minus strand of JACKDF010000014.1, from coordinate 4,792 downwards.
AAAAGTACAGGGTAGCGACTTCTCCTATGAAGACATGGCCAGTGGTGAAATCGAGAAAGACTACACTTATAAATTGTTGGGTGAAGAAAAAGTCAGCGACCGTGATTGCTATCAATTTGAGCTTATACCAACACCTAGCGGGCCAAGTTATCAAAAACTCATTCTCTGGGCTGATAAAGAAAAATTTCTCACTTTGCGCATTGACTATTATGAAGCGGATGATATTCTCAAACGTCTGACCATGTCCGACATCCGCAACATCGACGGCCATTGGACAGCGATGAATATGACGATGAAAAACCTGCAAGACGGTGGAGAAACAGTGATGGAAACGATTGAGATTCAATTTGATATTGACATTCCTGATGAGATTTTCACTACACGGAATTTGAAAAAAAGATAATTAGCGAGAACAAAATTGCTTTATAGTGGATGAATAATTCGATAAACCCACACCTGATGGCGCAGGGTATACACCCTGCGCCATCAGGTTGAGATGATTAGATGATTATGGACTAAAGAAAAAATGAAAATAAAACAGCTATTACTAATCCCTATTTTATTAATGAGTTGTACGCAATTGGGGGACGCGCAGGAGTTGAAATTCTCCGGTTATTTCGAAAATCAGTTTTTTCCGCAGAAAATCGGCGACAGCATGAAGCTGCAGGATTATAACAAACTACGTCTCGACCTTTCTGCAGATATTGGTAAAAATCTCAGCTTTAATGCGGATTATATCTACCGCACCTACCATGGAGCCACAAGCTACAGCGCACTCGACTTCCTGCCGGAAAAACTCGCTGCACCGCTGGCAGCAGTTCCAAGCCAATTAATAAGCGAATTCAACCTGCAGTTCACAGACGAAATTTTCCTGGATAATGCTTATGTGACACTATACGCCAAACACCTCACTGTGCGCATCGGCAAGCAGCAACTGCCATGGGGAACGGGATACACGTGGAACCCCACAGATATTTTTAATGCAAAAAACACCCTCGACCCAACTTATGAGAAGGTTGGTGTCAATGCATTCAAAATGGAATTTCCTTTTGCAACCGAAGGTCTGGTTACCGCGATTTTCACTCCGGAGGCGGAATGGGAGAACTCCACCAAAGCAGTGAAAGTGAAACAGCACTTTTTCGGCTTTGATATGTCTGCGAGTTTTGTTGAGAAAGACCAGGATTCTTTCGCTGATGCACAAATTTTCGGCTTGCCGCTTTTCAATTCTTTTAAAGAAAAACGGCAGTTGGTTGGCGGCGATTTCTCCGGTGGACTTTTCGGTTTGGGTTTCTGGGGCGAAGGTGCATACAACAAAATGGAAATGAGCGACAATTACGGCCAGTATCTCGTTGGTACGGATTACACGTTTGAAAATGGCCTTTACTTGACTTCGGAATATTACCGCAACGAACTGGGAAAATCAGATAAAAACGACTACACCCTTGCGGACTGGGTGCGACTTTTCAGCGCGGAAGGGGAAAATCTTGGGCAGGATTATCTTTTTGCCGGACAAAGGTATCCCATCAGCGAATTGTGGAATTGGTCCAACTTTGCGCTTATCAATCTGAATGACAAAAGTGCTGTGCTTTTCCCATGGTTTGATTACAGCTACAACGACAACACGGAAATTATGTTTGTGGGATATTTACCCGTCGGCAAGAAGGAAACGGAATTCGGCGAGTTTGGGTATGGAGGCTTTGCGAGGATAAGGGTGTATTTTTAGAAATTTCATTCCCAAAAGACTCCAGGTATGAAGCGCTTTGTTATTTAGTCCAATTCTCAATTTTTAAATTATCAATTCTTTTGAAGTGGCGTTCATTGTTGGTTACTAACGTCAATTCATTGATTAATGCTGTGGCGGCAATGAATAAATCAGAATCACTGATGATTTTACCTGATTTTTTCAGGCGGGCTTTTATATTTCCAAACTCTTTACCAGTATCTGCATCAAAGTTGATAATATTAATGGTCTTGATGAATTCACTTACCAACCGCAGATTGCTTGCAGTTTGGGAAGAATGAAATGCTCCATAGAATAATTCGGCAATAGATATGGATGAAAAGAAAATTCTGGAATCCCCAATTGATTTTATTTTTTGATCGATCTTGGGATAGGTGTTATTCAACCAGTAAATTGTGATATCAGTATCCAGGAGAAAGTTTGTTTCTTCGTTCATAGTTCGAAATTATCCGACCTGTTGTTTCGCTTCCGTGAGTTATATATATCCTGTACAATATCCTGTGCATCATTTCCCTGCCATTTTCCACAGAAATAGGATAAATCCCTTTTTAACCCATGCTCTGGCTGAATTTGCACCCGCAATTTTGAATGGGCCGTCAAATTGAGTAATTGAATGATATCTTCAGGAAGTGACAGATGCAGGTCAGGTAAAACTTCTGCAATGTATTCTATTTTTTTCATGATGAAAATCTCCAAAAGCAGTATATATGGAGCGATGTCTTTATTAAAACGTAAGAAAATCAGTTTATGAAATCAAGGTACTTTTTATTGCAATCGTGTTCATGGCGAGAATGATACACGGCAATGTGCAGGCTCAGTCGCGTCCTAAGGAAGTGCCAGCCAGATTGAAAGTGCCTGGCACTTCTTAAACTCGATTAAGAACTAATTTAAATTATAACGTGCACGAATAATCAAGCGTTCACCGATCAGAATCCAACCGTTATGCCCAATTGCATCGTGCTGGATTCTGAAGAGGAGTTCTTCCATGCTCCATTCGACTTTGTTCCCTTTCCCATAGAGGACCCGTGATGTTACGCCGTCAATGCCAAGGCCATTGATGCCATGGGCCGTTGCTGGTTCATTCCAGTCGGGGAGGTGAGAATATCTTGTCCTACCAGACATTGCCTGTATCGCTTCGCTTGTTACTGTGAAAGGCATGTTGTTACCATCACTTATTCCTGCTCTGATCACGCGCGTGTATCCTGGTCTTTCAGGGTCTTCGAAAGCACCATTTTCACCTGACGCATCATCGAAGTTGTAAATATACACGACAGCATCGAAATCCGGAAAATACAAGCCTTCTCCAACACCTCGTGAAAATGCCACTTCGCTATTCCAATCAGTTACGTCAATTGGATAATCAAAAATATTATATCTTTCTTGAGGGAGCTCCAATTCCACACAGCCTGCAGTTTCTTTGTTTGCTAGACGGATTCCTTCAGTTACTCTCTCAATCTGGTTGTAGGGTACGCCATTTCTCTTCACTCCTACAAGGTTTACGAAAGCAGTCTTCAGTTTTCCCTCTGGGAAGTACGCTCGTCCATTAGTCCCTCCAAACAAATCAGCGATTGCATCGTAGGGAACGTCCGCATTCATGACGGGTATCAGTAATTCTCCACTTTGCTTGCTCCCCTTGTTGACCAGTGGAATTTTTACAGGAATAAAACTACTGTCTGGGCTCATAACTTCCAACGTGTCGGGATGTATGCCCCAGTATGGATCGGCATTTGTTGTATCCGTTACGGGGATAGAGAAATATCGCGGAGAGCCATTTTCGGTTACAAAGCCTATTGGCGTCGCTGCATAAAATTTGTTCCAATAGGAATATTGATAGGCCGGTTTATGAGAAACAAGCGCAGCGTAATAATCAACCCGTCCATTGTCAAAGGAGGTATCCGCGACAACAACCTGCAGCCTGGTTGTCCGGTAGGAAGTATCCACCAGCGCCTGAACGGCAACCGGACCGGAAACAAAACCGGAACCGGGGTTTCTGTAGCTGAGCTGAACAGTTCCTTCGGCTTCGGCATCGCCGCCAGATGCATCGACAAAGACATAGTCTGCAAAAGAAGAAACCGAGTCGCTTTGCAACAGAGCACCGGGCTCACTTTGGAAAAGGATATTTTCAGCAACCAATGGTTCATCATCCTCCAGCTTGAAACCGAACGTGGCTTTGCCGCCATGTGGCGCGACACGAATCTGCCGTGCTTCGGCAATCACAAATCGTGCAAGTCGGTCAGCGGTTATTGTATCCGCAATGGTACTCCCGGCTGCACCACTCACAGTCGCGTTGCCGGGAGCAACCACCGTAGTATCTGCACCAAAGCGGATTTCAACGGTAATCGTTTCGGCAGTATTTGTATTTTTGTTGCTGAAAGCTGCATGCAGCATTGCACCAGTTCCAGCAGAAAAGCCACTTTGCACACCCGTTGAGCCGTTTGCAAAAACCTTAAAACTTTGGTGCATGCCACCGAGCCGCGCCCGGACAAAGACCATTTGACGGGCAACACGCTGACCGGAAGCATCACAGCCATCCCAGGTCCAGGCATGCTGTCCCGCTAGCAAATGCGTCGTACTGTGCAAGATTCTGCGACCGAGAATGGTGTAAACAGAAAATTCGATCTGTTTGTTCACAGGCAACGCAAAATCGAAACGTATGCCACCCTGCAGCAGATAAACAGGTGGATTGATGGCATAGTTTTGCAAAATAGCCGAATTCTTAACCGAAGTTGCAGCAGGGGATACATTGAACAGTTCAAAATAGCCAGTTGCATCGGTGGTATCGCGAATGCCGGTCGCTTTGCCTGCGATGAAGGCTTCAATCCGCACACCTTCTACCGGTAGCCCTTTTTTATCGATGAGTGTACTTTGGATGTTTAAACCGGTAGGTTCCTGAGCAAAGGAGAAACTACACAGGAAAAAAGTAGAAATGAAAAAGAGTGATTGTATCATTTTTCAAAACCCCAACTTATAATTCCTTCAAAGCCGGCACATCGAAGACGAGTCTGATTTCATTCCTAAAAAAATATCCCTTTCGCGACGAGATATGGCAGC